>NZ_JBQKIK010000004.1:0-164965 GCF_052117805.1 Bilifractor sp. LCP21S3_F8
CTCAGCGAAATGAAATTTCAGGATCTGTTCAACGGTGGCATCATTGTAGATGCGTCCGTTGCCGGTTTTCAGATTCTCGGCCAAAGCACCTTTATTGATCAGGCTGCTGAGCCGCAGATTTGTTTCAAACCTGTTGTTGAGTGTTTCTATGTACTGAGGTTCCAGAACCTCACGGATGAACTGCAAAGTGGTATAGCTGCCGAATTCAGGGCTTTTAGACAGTTCTGCGAAACGCTGGGCGGCTACCGGCAGGGATAGTGTGTCCAACATCTCATAGATATCAGTAGTCTTATTCTTCATTGCCAGCCTCCGTTTCCTGACGCTTCAGCAGGTTCTTAAGGGAATACTTGCTGTCATCATCTTTGTAGGCGCCGGATACGGCTGTTGCAGCATCTTCGTTGGGGCTACTCTGTGGCATTGTACTTTGCAACGGCTCTTTATGGTAAGTTGAGATTGTGTTACAGATATAGGAATAGTTGCATCTCCCAGCTAAAACGGCGTCTTTACAGCAACGTTCCAGGGCTTCCGGCGAGTACTTTTCCGCATACCGCAGAATACCAAAGCAGCTTCGGAATGACTGCACAGGATAAGCGTATTTCTGAATGACTGCATCGATCAAAGCACGGGTGCTGGGTCCGATAGCAGATGCTTTCTGTTGAAAATAAGGCACCGTCCAATAGCCATAGTCTTTGTATTCGGCAGGCATATCCGAGGGGATAATCACCCAGTCTTTCGGTGTGTAGCTCCGCTTATGCGTCCGGATGAAGTCACCGTGTTTGTTATAGACATAGATTTCTTTTTCCCCTGCCCGGATCTCGAGTTCCTGTCGCAGATATTTCCGGGGCATGCTATAATGGACCTTGTCGAAGGTGAAGGAGAAATCTTGTGCTACTTTAACAGTCTTTCGTTCAAGATATTCAAAACGGCTGGGCGGAAGAGGCAGGAGAGTCTCCTTCTCTTCTGTTGTAAAGAGATCGTACCGGGAATAGGTGAGTCCTTCAAAGGACTTCCGGTTCTCAGCATCCACCTTTTCCATCAGGACACGGTTTAAATCATCCAGCGAATAAAAAACCATATCTTCCATATCCATGAGGATGTGCATGGTAATGATCTTTACGTGGCCTTCCACAACTGGTTTCCAGCGGGGGGATTTCACTTTGGCAGGGGTTAAAACCGTATTGTTATGTTCTGCCCATGCCTGGAAATCTTTATTCAGGACAGGGCTGATCCAGTCCTTGTTCCGGGCAACTGCCACTTTGCAATTATCCGGGGTGATCGTCGGCGTCACGCCGCCAAAATAGGTCAGAGCATTATTATTGACCCGGATCCAGTTCCGGATATCGCATTCGGTCATTCCTTCAGCGTAAAAGTAATCACTGTAGGTGAGAGCAGCGATAAAGATCGTGACCTTTGTGGTCTCATCCGGGTTCCGGCGGTTATGCAGATAGAGCTGCTTCCCTGCATAGTCCAACTCGAGATTGACACCGGGATAACGCTGGATGTGAAAGGTCAGCTGTTTGGAATCAGCCCATTCGCTGTAACGCCTGCAGTACTGGCGATAGCTCATTGGCTTCTTTCCATCTACGACACCTATGGCATTGTATTTCTGCCACAGATGCTTCAGGGTCTCTCCTTTGCGGGCCAGAGCCTTGTAGACGGCTTCCTTGTTAAAATCCCGGTAGAGGAGCTGATCCGCCGATACACCAGGCTTTTTATAAAGCATGTTTCCGATGTATTCATTCGGGACATCTGCCGGTAAAGGGTATGAAAGTTCCGGATTCTCTCTGAAACGCTTCAGGAACTCGTTGACAGTTGTTTTGCTGCAGTCGCCGCAGCTTTCGGCGATTTCACGGCAGCTGAGATGGTTCACAAAGTGAAGCCTTAGTACTTTTTTGTAATCCATAGTAGGACCTCCAGATATAATATTTCTCCATTTTAAGGAGATGCGCTTATTATATCTGAAGATCTATTGTCCGGTTAATGTGTCCTTACTTGTCCGCTAATTATGTCTCAGACTGTCCGCCGAATATGGCACAGATGTCCGTTTAGCTCGACAATCTGCATTCATCCATAAACTTCAGATTTTCTTTGCTGAAATAGCCCCGATCCAGAATAAAACCAATGTTGTTGTACCCGTACCCTTTTGTCTTCGCGATCATGTACTGCAGCTGCGAAACGTCATTGATGCTTCCCGGATACTTCTCGTACATCAGTGGCTCACGGTTGTTCACATCGTAACCAATGGAATAATTAAAGATCGGCAGGTCGGCATCGACCTTCGCTGCGCCATACTCAATCATACTGATGTCACCGGCTTCACAATTCTTGTTTGTAGAATCGTAGGAGATATAGACCCGTTCACGTTTATTCCGTTCCTCATTCCAAAGATTCAGAAAGTTCTGTCGCTGATCTTCACTGAGATTCCGCAGGAAATCAGAAATCGTTGAATCACTGTAGATCCTCATATTTGGTGTGAAGAGTGGATGGTTATACACATAATCTGGATAGTACTGTGCCGCATTATTTTCTGTAATGACGGAATAGGCAGCCAGGTCAAGAATCAGCCCGCTGTTTCTGGCGCCAAAAGCAGCCTCTAGTTTCTCACCCAACCCAAGGCCCTTCACCACCTGATTGATCACTATATATGTGCCGGCTTTCAGTGCGCTGCTTCGGTCGGCATCACCACTCCCGTCACTCCGCAGCGGAACCTCAGCGGCTTCGGCTGAAAACGGAGCTTCTTCATCATCTGCGAAGGCAGAGAGCGGAGAAGATGCCGATGGAGAAGTAGCCGGAGAGAAGGCCGCTTCTGAAGACAGGAGCGGATTCTTCACACCGAACGACAGCATCGATTTCTCAAACGTGAAGATTGAGCCGCTCTTTGAGGAACAGGTCGATTTCGACACCTTCAGCAAGTTCGATTTCCGGGCGGTAAAGGTAAAGGAATGCTCAGCTGTTCCGAAGTCCAAGAAGCTTCTGAAGTTCGTCCTGGACGATGGAACCGGCACTGACCGCATCATCCTTTCTGGAATTCATGCTTATTATGAGTCGGAAGAGCTGGTCGGAAAGACCCTGATCGCCATCACCAATCTCCCGCCGAGGAAGATGATGGGCATCGACTCCTGCGGAATGCTTCTCTCCGCTGTGAACAACAAAAAGGACAGCGAAGACGAAGAACTTCATCTTCTGATGGTTGACAACCATATCCCGGCAGGCGCGAAGCTGTATTGATCCTGTGAAAATCACGGGAGGAAAACCTGCGGATTTTTGCAACAAATCCAAACTGATTTTTTGCAGTGACACCGGATTTACAGCATTTGTGCAACAAAAAGTCAAATGACGGTACATCGTAACAAATGACAGCATAAAGTCTGACGCACATCCCAGTTTCAAAAACCTTCAAGGCACTCCTTTTCAGAATCAATCTGAGAGGGGTGCCTTTTTGCGTGCAGACAGCAGGAAAAGTCATGAGTAATTGAATAATCACAACTAACGTGCTAATATAATAATCAATATTAGAACAAAGGAAGTGATACTTGTGCACGCGATTGAAGACCTTTTTACTGAAACGGGGATCATTACGGCATCAGATGCGGCAAAGAACGGCTTTGAAAAAGATGCTTTTTATCAATATGTAAAAGAGAATAATCTGGAGCGAATTGGTCATGGAATCTATATCAGGGAAGATGCGTGGCCCGATGAACTTTTTGTTCTTCACAAGCGCTGCCCAGCGGCAGTTTTTTCTCATGAGGAAGCACTGTATTATCACAACCTTACAGATCGCGAACCAACACAGCATACACTGACCATTTATACGGGGTATAACACAAAGCGACTGGTTGATAGCGGATGCAAAGTTTATACGGTGAAAAAAGATCTTCTGGATGTAGGGAAAGTCATTGTAAAGGATACTTATGAAAATGAAGTCCCGGTTTATGATGCGGAACGGACAATTTGTGACATCGTACGAAGCCGCAGAAATATTGAAATTCAGGAGTTCAATACGGCATTAAAGACGTATGCTCAAAGGAAGGATAAGGATCTAAACAAGCTGATGTCTTATGCACAATCATTCCATGTGGACAAAATGATCAGGCAATATATGGAGGTACTGCTGTAATGCCGCTTACGTCAGCACAATTAAAAGGCAGAATCAAAAGTCTGGCATCCAAAAATAACGCTGATGCCAGAAACCTTTTGCGGATTTATGCAATGGAACGCTTTTTGGAAAGGCTTTCCGTTTCGAAGTATCATGACAATTTCGTCATCAAGGGCGGAATTCTTGTGACAGCGATGGTTGGTATTTCTCAGCGCTCCACGATGGATATTGACACATCAATCAGGAACGAAAACCTGTCTGCAGAGGATACCAGAAAGATCATATCTGAAATCATGGATATTGATCTTGGCGATGAGATGACATTTTCAATCAAAGCTGTTGAAAACATCATGGATGAAATGGAATATCCCGGGATCAGGGTCCTGATGGATTCACTAATGGAGAAAATGATCATCCCGCTCAAAATCGACATCTCTACGGGAGATGTGATAACCCCGCGCGCGATGGAATTCAGCTATCATCTGATGCTGGAGAATCGTAGCATTTCTCTTTGGAGTTACAATCTGGAGACGATACTTGCGGAGAAGTTTCAGACTATCCTGGCTCGAGGCGTTTTAAACACCAGGATGAGAGATTTTTATGATGTCAGGGTGTTGCTCCAGCTTTATAGAAACAGAATTGATCGTGAGACCTTAATAGCAGCATTTACAGCCACCTGTCGGAAAAGAGGGACAGAATTGCTGTATGCGGATGCAGATGGAATTCTTTCAAATATTGAAAGCAGCGCTGCTCTCAAGAAACTATGGGAATCCTATCAGAAAAAATATTCCTATGCGGCAGACGTGTCGTTTGAGGAGACAGTAAAGAGTGTAAAATGGCTGTTGAAGAAACTTGCAAGTAACGATGAGTAAGTACCTTTGATGACAAAACAGAGTTTGTGCATGTAACTGAACAGATGCCAATTACTTTAGACCGATTGCTTTTCAACAAGAATGGCGTCGGTCTTTTTTTATGCCAAGGGAAATGGACGGATAACCTGTTCGGTGGCAATATAGATTTTTTGCAGATTGGAAAGATCACGTAGCATATTTCATCACCGATCGGATAAGTGAGAGTACCTCTCTGGATGCATGATTCGATACTTCGATTGTCAAGGTACCGGTTCGAATGACAGCATCCGGACAAAAACTTGTTGCCGAATCCGTCATCGTCTGATCGACAATGTTTTGGGGAGATGATGGAACGGCAATCTCTGCAAAAGTAACCTCGGGTTCCGGAGACAGCGCGGCAGATTGTACATCATAAGTTTCATGTCTCAACTGTCGCTGCCAGTAATAGAAGCTTTTAATGTTGATACCATTCTGTTCACACCAGGCCTTTTTTGTAATACCACTGGCATTACAGGTCTGAATGATATCAAGCCATTGTTGACGGCGAACGTCGGATGTGATCTTGTCCATCAATACCAAGCCTCCTTTGGAGAAGTCGAAAAAACCTTAGATTTATTCGACTCCATTATCGCAAAGGCTAGCTAGGTACAACAGGTACTGGCGGTTTACCGTTTACTTGCCACCTCTGAGTCCGGGTATCCTGCCTACGGAGCAACAGGCAAGGGCAAGATGGTTTCGCCGCAAAGACTTTACGAAGTCCTTGATCATGTGATAGGATTTGAAAAGGATCTGGTTGGCAAGCGGATCCTGGTCTCAGCCGGTCTTAGCCGGTCCCACCCGAGAGGCTTTGGATCCCGTTCGTTTTCTCACCAATCATCCCAGCGGCAGCATGGGATATGCTATTGCCGGAGTTGCGGCCGGCCAGGGCAGGCAATAAATACACGTGATGCGAGGCGTTCCTTTTGCAGTACTGATTTTTCGGATCGCTGCGCTGCATAAAATAATTCACGAGTTTTACAACGACAGACAAACCACATGACACAACGGGAAAGCAGAATGAAACTATACTTCGCACCGATGGAAGGAATTACCGGAAGGGTTTACAGACAGGTACATCGCCGGTTTTTCCCTGGGATAGATAAATATTATACGCCCTTTCTTTCCGTGACCAGAGATCTGAAGCTGAAGGGTAGGGACAAAAAGGAACTGGATCCGGCAGAAAATCCGGACATTTTTCTGGTCCCCCAGTTTCTCGGGAACGATCCGGAGGCTTTCCGCAAAGGAATTCAATACGCGGGAAAACTCGGGTATTCCGAGATTAATATCAACCTGGGGTGTCCTTCAAAGACTGTGACCGCCAAGAAGAAGGGATCCGGCCTCCTCGACGAACCGGAACTTCTGATAAGGCTTCTCGACGGTGTATTCGAAGAAACGGAACAACATTCTGACGGCAGATCTTCGAACTTCAAAGAGCCGAAACAGAATTCTTCCGGCAGATCCTCAAACTTCAAAGAGCCGGAACAGAATTCTTCCGGCAGATCTTTAGATCCGGACAGGAAAATGCAGATTTCAATCAAAACCAGACTAGGGGTCAGCGATCCGGAAGAGGTATTTTCTCTTCTGGAGATATACAATCGTTACCCCATTTCAGAGCTGACCATTCACCCGCGAGTGAGAGACGAGGGCTACCAGGGACGGGTACATCTGGATTACTTCGAAGAATGCCTTCGCAGATCAAAAAATCCGGTCTGTTACAACGGAGATATCCGGACAGTACGCGACTATGAGCAGATTGCAGAGAAATTTCCAGAAGTACATGCAATAATGATCGGTCGCGGACTCGTCGGAAATCCGGCGCTGGTGCGCGAAATCCGCGGAGGAGATTCTCTGACTGCCGAGGAGCTGAAGCTTTTCCACGATTCCATGCTGGAATCCTTCATGGATGCATTTCAGGGTGATGAATACGTGTCCATTCGGCATATGCTGGAGCTGTGGCCATTCATGAAAGAGAATTTCCCGGATTCTGACCGTCTGATTCATAAGCTTTATAAGACAAAAAGACTTTCAGAGTATCGGGCGGCTGCTGACAGAGTCTTCCGTGGATGACTCTGCGCGGCAGACCTCATTTCCGATAAAAGCAGCTTAATTTGTCAGCTTAAGTCAGAAGTACAAATGCAGATCGATGCACGCAGCATGAAAAATTGTAGAAAGGACTCAAAATTATGCAGGGAATTATGGAGCTGTTTTCCAATGCGGGGAACATCACATGGCAGATGGCTGTCATGTGGATCATTGGAGGTATACTGATCTATCTGGGCATTGTAAAAAAAATGGAGCCTTCTTTACTGGTACCAATGGGGTTTGGCGCAGTTCTGGTGAATCTCCCGATGTCGGGAGCAGTCACGCAGACAATCAATGGGGTACTGACACAGGGGCCACTCGATACTCTCTTCAATGCAGGAATTTCCAACGAGATCTTTCTGCTCCTGCTCTTTATCGGCATTGGAGCCATGATCGACTTTACGCCGCTTCTGTCCAATCCGCTGATGATGCTGTTCGGTGCAGCAGCCCAGTTCGGCATTTTTTTCACGCTGAGTCTGGCGGCCCTCTTTGGCTTCAGCCTGCAGGATGCCGCTTCCGTCGGCATCATAGGAGCGGCAGACGGACCGACCTCCATCTTTGTCGCCAACTATTTTCACTCCAGATACCTCGGAGCGATTATCGTTGCTGCCTACTCCTATATGGCTCTTGTGCCGATCATTCAGCCGCCGGTCATCCGGGCGGTGACGACAAAAAAGGAACGCGCCATGCACATGTCCTACAATCCGCAGAGTGTGTCAAAACCGGTGAAAATTCTGTTCCCGGTCTGCATCACCATCATCGCGGGAATTGTAGCACCGCGGTCTGTCGCCCTGGTGGGCTTTCTGATGTTCGGAAATCTCGTCCGCGAATGCGGAGTTCTGGATTCGCTTTCCGATACGGCCCAGCACTCCCTCGCCAACATCATCACTCTGATGCTTGGAATCACAGTGGCATCACAGATGCGTTCCGAAGACTTCCTCAATATCAGGACTCTGCTGATCCTCCTTCTCGGACTCATCGCGTTTATTTTTGACACTGTCGGAGGCGTACTCTTTGCGAAACTCCTGAACCTGTTTCTGCCAAAGAACAAAAAGGTCAACCCGATGATCGGAGCCTGCGGCATATCCGCCTTTCCGATGTCTGCCAGAGTCATCACCCAGATGGGCATCAAAGAGGATCCTTCCAATGTTCTGATCATGCAGGCCACAGGCGTCAATGTCTCCGGCCAGATCGCATCCGTTATCGCAGGCGGTCTGATCCTGAGCCTTGTACCGCTGGCATGACCGCGCGAACGTTTTTCTTAACGTTTTTCTTATAGAGTTTCACTTATAAATGCCCTCTCTTTGAACAGGCTGATGAAATTCCTGAAGAACTCAGCGGAAACATTGAAAAAACAGATACCTCTCTGAAGAGGACTCTGAAAGGAGATCGAAAATGAATACATTTCTTGGATCACTGAAGGTTATGGGCCTCGGGATGCTCGGAATCTTTATTGTCACCATTGTGCTGATTGTCATCATGATGCTTCTCACAAAGATCTTTCCCGCCAGGAAAAACGGCGCTGACAGCACAGAGGTTCCCACCGCGGAACAGAAAGCTGCCTGCAGTCAGACGAATGACACAGACCAGTGAATCATAGCCACACAAACAGTACAGACCGGTGAAACGCACTTACACAACGGCACAGACCGGTGAAACGCACTTACACAACGGCACAGACCGGTGAAACACACTCACACAAATGGCGCACACCGTTGGAACGCAGACAGAACCGCTTCGCGCGTAATACGCGCGGCGGTACTGTCTGCGTTTTTTTCTTATTCCTTTGAACAACTTCCTGCAAACAACGGAATCTCTCACCTGTGCTTTCGGTACACATCCATTGATCCGGCAGGAATAACACGCCTCACGGGAAGCCCGTAAATCAGTAAATAATGCACAAAATATGTTTCTATAAAGCTGATATTTATGTTATAATTTTAAGATCGATCATTTAAAGGGGCATATTGTACATGAATAATGACGAATTCAAAGTGATTGAAGTCAAGAGCCGCATTCTGGAGGACAATGACAGCATCGCCGATGCTGTACGATCCAGAATGAGAGAGAAGGGAGTCTTTCTGATCAATCTCATGGCCTCACCGGGAGCCGGCAAGACAACACTTCTTGCGCGCACGATCCGGGAGCTGAAAGACACATACCGCATCGGTGTGATGGAAGCGGATGTGGACAGCGACGTAGATGCAAGGACGGTGGCAGAAGCCGGCGCAAAGGTCATTCAGGTTCATACCGGAGGCTCCTGTCACATGGATGCCTTGATGACACAAAAAGGCCTTGATGAGATGGGCGTGGACGGCCTGGATCTTGTATTTCTCGAAAATGTCGGTAATCTTGTCTGCCCGGCAGAGTTCGATGTGGGTGCGGATAAGCGGGTGATGATTCTCAGCGTGCCGGAAGGCGATGACAAACCGCTGAAGTATCCGCTGATGTTCCAGGTAAGCGACTTACTTGTGGTCAGCAAGTCGGATACGGCAACGATCTTCGATTTTGATTTTGACAGGCTCCGCGAAAATGTCTCCGCACAGCGGAAAAAAGCAGACCGGCGCTCAGCGGAGATGCCGGTTCTTCCTCTTTCAGCAAAGACGGGAGAGGGCTTTGGTGCCTGGATCAGCTGGCTGAAGCGGGAGGTGAATGCGCGATGAAGGTAATCGAACTGCACGAGAGCGTAACCGCGTCAAATGACCGTGATGCAGAAGCACTTCGTGAAGAGATGAAGAGAAGAGGGACGCTGCTGATCAATTTGATGAGCAGTCCGGGTTCCGGCAAGACGACACTGCTGGCGCGAACGATCCGCGATCTCCAGGGCGAGTGCAGTGGCGATGCTGGAAACCGAAGAGCGGATGACAAGCTGAAGATCGCCGTGCTGGAGGCCGATATCGATTCCGATGTGGATGCCAGGCGGATAGACCGTCTGGGAGCGAAGACAATTCAGGTCCACACCGACGGCATGTGTCACATGGACGCAGGAATGACGGCAAGGGGACTTGATGAACTGGGATATGAGGGCATCGATCTGGCTTTCCTGGAAAATGTCGGAAACCTGATCTGCCCGGCCGAATTCGATACCGGAGCAGGAAAAAGTGTCATGATACTCAGCGTCCCGGAGGGCGACGACAAACCACTGAAGTATCCGCTGATGTTCCGAACCAGCGATGCGCTCGTCATCTCCAAGATTGACGCGCTGCCATATTTTGATTTTGACATGGACGCCTGCGTACAGCGGGCAAAAGCTCTTCATCCCGCAATACAGATCTTTCCCGTATCCGCGAAAACCGGAGAGGGGATGGCTGCATGGGAGGAATGGCTTCGAAACGCCGTAGATAGCTGGAAATCCGGCGTCTGAAGCACTTATGACCGGAGATATCCTGTATCTGAAAACCTGATGACCAGATATCCTGTGTCTGAAGTCCTCATGGCCAGATATTCCGTGTCTGACTTATATCTAAGCGTCTGATTTACACAGCCGCCGGATCAGAAACAGTGCCGGCTTTCGGGGGAATGCCGCGCACAAGAGAAGAAAAGGAGAGGATTTTATATGAACGAACAGAAGAACCGAATGACGAACGAACGTGATTACCGGCTTCCGGAAAATTTTGTCTATCCGGACAGAGAAAAGCTGAAGCTGCTGATTCGTCTGGCTGGTATGATTACGGACCGTTATGTGGCAAAATACACCCATACCATTCGTCCGGACGACCCGGAGGTCTGGTGCCTCGATGAGGTCATGAACAAGGATGAAGTAAAGTTCATGCTCAGTTTCAAGAAACCCAGGACAAACTACAGCCACGCGCAGCTCGTGAAAATGAACCCTGCGTTTACAGAGACGCAGATCAATCAAATGCTGGAACACCTGATGTGGGTCGGCTGCATTGAGACGAATCGTGAGAACCCGGCAAAAGAGCTGTGGTACGATGTGCCGATTTTTGTTCCGGGCATCGCCGAGTTCATGGTCATGAACGATAAGCTGATGGCAGAGCACCCGAATATCGCGACATTTTTTAACCTGATGACCCAGATGCCCCTGGAGGGCATTACGCCCATGGTTCCCATGGGCGGCGCGGGCATCGGCATGCATGTCATCCCCGTAGAAAAAGCGATCGAATCCGTTTCCACATCCGTACCGCTTGAGCACATCTCGCATTGGCTGGATAAATATGAGGGCAAGCTTTCCATCGGTGTCTGCACCTGCCGCCGGCAGCAGCGGATCCGCGGAGAGGGCGACGGTTCCATCGAGCAGGAGTGCTGCATCGGCCTTGGCGATCTCGCTGAGTGGTGCGTGAATACCGGCCGCGGCCATTATATTACGAAGGAGGAGGCGCTGGAGGCCTGCGAGAGGGCAGAGCGGCATGGCTTTGTCCATCAGACAACAAATATTGACGGCGAAGATAAAATCGTCGGACTCTGCAACTGTGCGCCCGGTGTCTGCAATGCGATCCGCACCTCTCAGCTCTACAATACCCCCAATATGTCCCGTTCCGCATATCGTGCGCATGTAAAAAAAGAAAACTGCGTAGCCTGCGGAAAGTGTGTGGAGGTATGTCCGGTCGGCGCAGCCAAACTTGGTCAGAAGCTCTGCAAAAAGGACGGAAGTGAGGTGAAATACCCGCTGACGCTGCTGCCGGATGAAACCCGCTGGACCGCTGACAACTGGAACATTCATTACCGGGAGGACGCGAAGATTAATTGTTATGACACCGGAACTTCCCCCTGTAAGACAGCTTGTCCGGCGCATATCGCGGTGCAGGGCTATGTGAAAATGGCAAAAGAAGGCAGGTACGAGGACGCGCTGAAGCTGATCCGTCAGGATAATCCGTTCCCGGCTGTCTGCGGAGCCATCTGTAACCGCCGCTGTGAGGATGCCTGCACGAGAGGTACGGTGGACAGTCCTGTCGCGATCGACGAGATCAAGAAATTCGTCGCGCAGCAGGAGATCGATCCCGCTTTCCGCAAATCTATCCTTCCCGTATGCGAGCGTGACGAGGGCGGCTTCTGGGACGATAATTATAAAATGGCAGTGATCGGCTCCGGTCCTGCCGGCATGTCCTGTGCTTATTACCTCCGGACCAAAGGATATCCGGTCACAATTTTTGAAAAAGAAAAAAAGCCCGGTGGAATGCTCACGTACGGCATGCCGTCCTTCCGTCTCTCAAAGGATCTTGTCGATGCAGAGATCGATATGCTCCGCGAAATGGGAATTGAGTTCCGCTGCGGTGTAGAGATCGGAAGGGATGTCAGCATAGCCGATCTCAGAGCGCAGGGATATCGCGCCTTCTACGTATCCATTGGTCTCTCAGGCGGCAGAAGCGCCGGTGTGCCCGGAGAGGATGCCGCGGGTGTAGAGTCCGGTATAGGCTTCCTGAATCGCGTGAATCGCGATCACAGCGTAAAACTGACCGGAGATGTCGTGGTGGTAGGCGGCGGCAACGTAGCCGTCGATGTAGCAAGGACAGCACAGCGTACGACAGACGGACACATCACCATGATCTGTCTGGAAGGCGCAGATGAAATGCCTGCCGCTGCCGATGAGGTTGAAGACGCAAAGGCCGAGGGCATTGAAGTGAAGAACGGATGGGGTCCGAAAGAGATCCTGACAGAAGATGGAAAGGTAACCGGCGTTGTGTTCAGGAAATGCACCCGGGTCAAGAACCCCGACGGACGCTTTGATCCCCAGTATGACGAAGAAACGACAATCACCGTTCCCTGCAAGAACGTACTGGAGGCAATCGGCCAGTCTGCTGTCTGGGGCGATCTTCTGAAAGGTACAAAAGCACAGACACGGCGAGGCGGCACCATTATCTGCGACCCGGTTACCTTCCAGACCGGAGAACCGGACATTTTCGCCGGAGGCGATATCAACCACGGCGCCCGTTTCGCCATTGACGCCATTGCCGACGGCAAGAAGGGAGCGGAATCTATGCACCGCTTCGTACATGAAGGTCAGTCTCTCACGATTGCCCGTGATCTCCGGGAATTCATCGAGCTCGACAAAGAGGATATCACCGTTCCTCTCGGCTATGATCATGCCAAACGCTGCGTCCCCGGATCCCGTAAGGTCGAGGACCGTTTCGACGATACAAGACTTCCGCTGACCGAAGAGCAGGTACATCAGGAGGCGGACCGCTGTCTCGGATGCGGCGCAACAACAGTCGATATCAACCGCTGCATCGGATGCGGCCTGTGCACCACCCGCTGTGAATTCGATGCGATCCATCTGGAGCGGGACCTTCCGGACTGCAGCAGCTTCTTCCGTTCTGAAGATAAGATGAAGGCGATCGCGCCTTATGCAATGAAGCGGGAGATTAAGATCATCCGAAAGGAAGCCCGCGAAAAAAAGGCAGCGCGCAGGTGACGGAGAACGGCTATGCATGAAATGGGAATCGTAACTCATCTCGCGAAGACACTGGATGATCTCGCAAAGGAACAAAACATTACGAAAATCGGTTCTGTCACACTGCAGGTCGGAGAGGTTTCCGGCATCATGACGGACTATTTCACCGACTGCTGGGACTACTTCAAGGTGCGCCATCCCGTATTAAAGTCGGCAGAACTGAAGCTTGAGACGATCCCTGCAGTGACCTGGTGCAATCACTGCAGAAGAACCTACCCGACCGTAGAGTACGGCCGGGAATGCCCCTACTGTCAGAGCGGAGAGACATGGCTCCTCAGGGGAAATGAATGTATCATTAAGGAAATCGAGGCCGAGTAAATCAATTAAATTCGGTTCACACAAGAAGAAACCGGAAATCTGAAAACGAGATAAAACTCGCTGCGCGAGTTTTATCTCGCTATCGCGACGCTCGCCGCACACGAATACTTCGCATTCGGCTGCGGCTCACTGTTCGCGTAAATAAAAAAGGGTCTATCCTCACAGTGATCGCAGGAATTATCAGTATTATTGCTGCCGCGTTTATTATAGATGCTGTACTGGTCGGACTTAGCAAAATGTAATATAATACACAGCAGGCAGACTTGCCTGCCTGCGTGAACGAGATAAAAGTCCCGAAAAGGAACGGTTGACAAATGGAGCAGCTTCGGATAGGCATATGTGAAGATAATAAGGAATCACGCGTCCGGCTTCTGAATATGGTGACGGATTCCGCAGAAAAAATAACCGCAGAGGCGTTTGAAAGCGCTGAAGATCTGCTGGATCATTTTTTTCCCGGGAAATTCGATCTTCTGATACTTGACATCTATATGGAACGGATGACCGGAATTGACGCGCTGGAACAGATCCGCAGAAAAGATACACGCGTAGTGGCAGCCATTGCCACAACCAGTCAGGATTTTGCGCTGGAATCCTATCGTCTTCGTGCCGCCCGTTATCTGGAGAAACCTGTAAAACCGGAGGATATCCGGGAACTGATCCAGGATGTTATTCACAAGAAGGAATCTGAGCCTCATTTCGAATGTGAATCGGTACGTGAGAGGATACGAGTGCCTTTTGACTGCATTCTCTTTGCAGAACAGAGAGGGAAAAGCATCTGTCTGCACATGGATGACGGAAAAGAACTGATCTTCCGCGGAAAACTGGATGACGAGATAAACAAATTCCCGGAGAAGTATTTTTTCCGCTGCCATAAGAGCTTTCTGGTCAACCTCTCGAAGATTTGCGGTATAGACCGCGAGCTGCTGACCTTTGTCATGCAGGGCGGCGAACAGGTTCATATTCACCGACAGGGTTTTTTTGCCGCAAAAAGAGCATATGAACATTATCTTTTTTCCATTGCTGAAGGATGGAAACAGGAAGGACAGGGGGCGGACGAGTAGACGGATGCCGTTCCCTGGAAGAATGGGATGAAGCGGCATGTCCTATGAAGCTGAATGATCCGATCCGGGCATAGTTAAATATGCAATAAAAAAACACCCCATCCGTCAACCCATCAAAATTAAATTTTCCCTTGACGAAAATAAAAAATTTGCTATAATAAAGTGAGTGCAAAAATACCCAAACAGTTGTATTTAGCACAATCTTACAACTGGAGGGAGGTTAGGTTTGGGCATATGGCAAACGTTATCGTAAAAGAGAACGAAACACTGGATAGCGCGTTACGTCGTTTCAAGAGAAGCTGCGCTAAGGCTGGAATCCAGCAGGAGATCCGTAAGAGAGAGCACTACGAGAAGCCGAGTGTTCGTCGCAAGAAGAAATCCGAAGCAGCAAGAAAACGTAAATATAATTAATTTGCACATGAAAAGCTCTGACATGTAAATGCCAGAGCTTTCTTCGTTTTATTCATATTCATGAAAAGATACAAAGATACCCGCTACAACCTCAATCTCAAAAAACCCGGACTTCCCTCAGGCACGCTTACCGTCTGCTTTTTCACTGACATGCACAATTGCTGCAGTCCTGAGGAAATCTCCCGCATCGAAACCATTCTGCAGAAAAACCGCCCGGATCTCATTCTGTGCGGCGGAGACAGCATTATCGGGAAGCCCGGATACCCTGTCGCTCCCGCGGCTGATTTTCTCACCTGTCTTGCCGGGAAATGGGCCTCTGTTCATGAGAACGGAGATCCTGCAGGAAATATCTATCTCGCCATGGGCAATCACGAATATCGCACACGGATCTACCCGGAGGTGTACGGCGACATGTATACCCGCTACCAGCGCGCTCTGCAGCAATCCGGACACCTCATTCTGCTCCAGAACGAATCGCGCGGGTTCACCGTGCACGGCCTCCCGGTCTGCATCTGCGGCTTCAGCATGGATCGCCGCTACTATGGCAGAATCCATCACGAAAAGCTCCCCTGTTCCGCGATTACAGAGGCTTTCCGCACAGATCAGAATCCCGGGACGCCTCCTGCAGACCGGATCAGTATTCTTCTCGCACACAACCCATCCGGTATGGATGCCTATCTGGAATGGGGCGCTGATCTGACTCTCTGCGGACATTACCACGGGGGAGTCGCACGTTTTGGAAAGCACGGAGGGCTGATCAGCCCTGATCTCTGTCTTCTTACCGGAAAAGCCTACGGCTTATTCCAAAAAAACGGAAAAAGTGTTATAGTAAGTTCCGGCTGCGGAGAACACACCATCCCCGTCAGGATCAATAATCCGAGGGAGATCGTGACCGTAGTAATTCATGTAAATGAGAATTCTCAGTCCTGACAGCTTTCATTCAGAAAGGAAATCTCTTCGAAGTGGCAATATCTGTAAATCTCCAGGTATTTCAAGGTCCTCTGGATCTTCTCCTGCATCTCATTGACAAAAACAAAATAGATATCTATGATATTCCCATTTCTGAAATTACCGATCAGTATCTGGAATATGTCCGGCAGATGGACCACGAAGACATGAATGTCACCAGTGAATTCATGGTGATGGCGGCAACGCTGATCGACATCAAATGCCGGATGCTCCTTCCCAGAGAGGTCGATAAAGAAACCGGCGAGGAGATTGATCCGCGCGAAAACCTCGTTCAGCAGCTTCTTGAATACAAGGAATACAAGGAGATTTCCAGGCATCTGCGCGAATATGCGGAAGATGCGGGAGAGCTCGTCACGCGAAGGCAGCACCTTCCGAAGGAGGTGGCACGCTATTCGCCGCCGGTAGATCCGGCGCAGCTTCTGGACGGCGTCACACTGGAAAGGCTTCACGAAATCTTCGAATTCGTCCTGAAACGGCAGAAGGACAAAATCGACCCGATCCGGAGTAAATTCGGCCATATTGAAAGAGATGAGGTTTCTCTCCCCGACAAGCTGGATTATGTCCAGATCGTGACCCGCAAGAAGAGAAAAGTCTCCTTCCGGAGACTGCTGGAAAAACAGCCGACGAAAATGAACGCTGTCGTTACGTTTCTGGCAGTGCTTGAGCTCATGAAACTCGGCAAGATTCACTGCACCCAGGATGAGCTCTTCGGCGATATTGAAATTGAATCCCTGGAGAATGAACACGAAACCGCCCTCGCCGGAGACGCCTACCGGGAGGACGCAGGCAACAAACCTTTTAATGAACTGTTCTGAGAAAATGGTAATTGCAGATGGCAGAAGAAATAGAAACAAAAAAAGCAAGCGAAAATAAAGAAACAGACCCGGATACTACACCTGAAACAACAGCTGATACAGCTCCCCGTTCCGAACCCGGTCACTCAGCGGATTCCTCCCGGCAGTCCGCTCCCGATATGCGTAAGGATACCGGATCCGGTCCGGAAAACTCCGACTCACAACATTCCGCTCCCAATATGCGTAAAGATACCGGATCCGGTCCGGAAAACTCCGACTCCCGGCAGGACGATAACCTTCGCTTCACCGAAACGGAGGACACAACTCTGGAGGGAGCCCTTGAGGCTCTTCTCTTTGCGATGGGAGATTCCGTTGAGCTGTCGCGTCTCGCCTCTGCCGTAGGCCGCACCTCCTCGCAGACCGAGAAGGCTCTGCGCTCCCTGCAGGAAAGACTGAGCCGGCCGGAATCCGGCATTCAGCTTCTCGATCTCGACAACTCCTGGCAGCTTTCCACAAAGAAACAGTATTACGGCCAGCTGATCACGCTCGCCAGACATCCAAAGAAACCCCAGCTTACCGATGTCATTCTGGAGACCCTCTCCATCATCGCATACAAACAGCCGGTCACAAAGGCGCAGATCGAACAGATCCGCGGCGTCAGCTCCGAGCACGCGGTCAACAAGCTTCTGGAATATGATCTGATTCAGGAGCTCGGACGCCTTAATGTTCCGGGCCGGCCGATTCTTCTGGGCACCACAGAAAAATTTCTCCGCTACTTCGGTGTGGAATCGACAGATCAGCTCCCGGAGCTCAGTCCCGGACAGATCGCGGACTTCAAGGCGGAAGCAGAAGCGGAGGCCGATGTGCGCGTAGACGTCTGAATGGCTCTGAAAAATTCATAAAAATCAGAACTCCCAGCCGGATTTCATTCGTTAAAAAGGGGGTGTCGCACGAATCTGGTGCGGCACCCCCTTTTTCTTTTCTTATCTTTATTCTGTCTGGGTTTTCGAAGAGCTGTTCTGTTATGATACCGGATAAGCTGCGGATTGCTCCTTGCTTCGCACTCCCGCAATCCTTAGCCAGTGAACCAACTATATTTATATGCGTACGTGCTGCTCAATACCTTGTGTGTGCTGGAATTTGACTGAACCGCTACCTTTATCATGCTGTCTTCATTCAGATCCTGATCATTTACCATCAGCGTCTGGTTGTTCACATAGATCGTATCGTTGTCCAGCTTTCCGTCAATAACCGCCTTACATGACTGTGTGAAATTTTCACCGCTGATGTAATACGTTCCGTTCGCCAGCTTTGTAATTCCATTTATAACAATCGGCTTCACGCCCAGCCGGAGATCGGACTTTTTAAACGGATTTGTCTTGTTGTACACATATCGTTTTCCGTACAGTATATCGTACTGAAGCGTCTGCATGTCGAAGGTATAGCTCTCGCTGTTCTGCATCGTCTGCTGATACCGAAACATCACGCCGTCATGAATATCAAGCTTGTCAAACAGATCCGCTGCCGCCTGATATGCTGTGATATCTTTACTTTCCCTCTTCAGGCCGATATTGTCCCACAGAAGGTAATTGGTCTGGTAGATCGAACCGTAATTCAGATCCTCATCGGAAAGGCCCATCGTTGGGAGATGATCCCCGTAGAACAGAATCACTGCAGGTTCACCCCGGTTCTCCACATCCTGAATCAGGTCCGCGATGAACTGATCCTCCTCGTGTAGCTGATTCACGTAATACTCCCACGCGGCGTTCTCCGCGTCTGTGTCAGTCCCCGTCACTGTAATCTCCGGATTATCAATGATATGCTCACTCGGATAGGAGCCATGAGGCTGAACAGAAACAGTAAAGACAAAATCCTTCCCGGATGTGGAATCCAGCGCGTCGTTGATCGGAGTGATCAGATTCTCATCGCGCATCCATCCGTTCTCATTCACGTCATTCTGCGTGTCCATGTACTCGCCCGAAGTAAACGTATCGAATCCGAAATCCGCGTACACCTTGCGGCGGCTGTAAAAGTTCGCCTCATTGTCATGGACCGCATGCGCGGAGAATCCCAGATTTTTCAGCACGGTAGCCGCACTCTCACAGGTTTCTTCCCTGAGGATGCCCTTATAAGGATACTCACCGGCTCCGAAGAACCGCATGCTCATTCCGGTCAGGGTCTCAAATTCGGTGTTCACCGTGCCGGCACCCACGACCGGCACCTGATACAGACCGGAGGTGTATTCCTTTTCCAGCTTATGCCAGTTCGGAAGCGGGTCCTCGGAGAACGTGAGATTTTTCATACGGGTCGGGTCAAAAAATGTCTCGCACTGCACAATAATAATATTCGGAAGATTTTCCGTATCCGAGGTGGTTTTCTCCTCATCATGCTCATCCGCAATGATCTGATCCACCATCGCCTTGGAGTAATTATCCGGCTTTGATATTCCGGTATCCAGAACCGTAACCGTCAGACAGTACGGAAAACCGTAATCCTCATACGCATAGGCAATGTTTTCAAAATAAGCGGAAAGCAGGCGCACATTCACCATCTCCCGGGTCAGTCCCCAGAAACCGAAGCAGGAGAGTACAATCCCGATCAGCACCGGAATCCTGTGCGTCTTTCCCTGATAGCGCGGAGAGCGGCACAGCAGCACAATAAGACCAGCCACAAGAGCAATGATAAGCGCGTATATCACACCGATCTCCCAGCCGGACAGATACTTGGTGACTACAGAAGCTCCTTCGCTCAGCGCCGTCAGATCAGGTCCGGTCAGCGGTGTCACACGGTTCGCCAGCAATATGCTGTTGCTGATTCCAAGGAGCATCCAGAAGGTCAGAACCAGTATTCTCCAGAAGGTTCGTCTCCGGAACAGAAATACGATCAGTGAACTTAGAAAGATCAGCAGTGTATTATACAGGAAAACCTTGGTGTGATCATCCAGAAATGTTACCGCCGCCCCGAAGGAATGTCTCGACAGCGCCTCAATAAGCAGATATCCGAAAAACGATGCGGCAAAATGAAAAATAAGGGCATAGCGGTTCAGAAACTGCACCAGTTTCGGATGCCGCGGCGGTTTTGGTTCCGGCCTTACTGCCTTCAGAAACCAGTGCTTCCCCTTTCCGAGGACTTCCTTTATACTCATAATTTCCTCCGTTCCAGACATCTGTTATGTGCATAGACAAATTCTTTCTGCTCAGCTTCTGCGTTTCAGCAGCTTGCTCACGTAAGCTTATGCATATCGGCAGATTTTTCACGTGAGCTTCTGCGTTTCAGAAGCTTGCTCACGTAAGCTTCTGCATTTCGGCAGATTTTTCACGTGGCCTTCTGCATTATGGCAGATTTAACATGTCTGGCGCAATGATTTAACCCAGTGATTCAACACTTTTAACTTGACAACGAACCATCATAACAGTTTTACCGGAATTTGTCGATGTACGAAGTCCTGAAAGTACTGGCCAAAGAATGCTGAATATCAGGAAAAATTCATGAAAAAACGGCTGGAACAACAGCCGTTTTTCTTGAACATCGCCTCCTTATGAAATATTATTAATATATCCGTATTTGTAAACCCGTATCGGTAAACCTGTATCTGTAATATTCGTATTCACCATTAACTTATTTCGGGAGAAAGAAAATGTCTGAACAAAACAACACTGCAAATCACAGGAAGAAGCAGTCAAACCCAAAGGCACTCATCCCCATCCTGGTATTTCTCGTCCTGTACCTGGGATCTGGTATTTATTTTGAATATATCCACCCTGTTAAGGGAGAAATGGGCTTCTATATCATGTCTGTCGTCGTGGCTTTTGGTCTGGCGCTGATCGTCGCCTTTCTCCAGAATCCTTCTCTTTCCTTTGATGAGAAGATCCATATCTGCGCCAGAGGAATCGGCGATGACAACATCACGATCATGCTCTTTATTTTCCTGATGGCAGGCGCTTTCAGCGGAATTGCCAACCAGGCGGGCGGAGTGGAGAGTACCGCCAACCTGCTTCTGAATATCATACCGGGCCGATTTGCCATTCCCGGTCTTTTCGTCATTGCCTGCCTGATTTCCATGTCAATGGGTACCAGTGTCGGCACGATAACCGTACTGGTGCCGATCGCCGCTTCCGTCGCAAAAACAGCCGGGTTTTACCTGCCTCTCTGTGTCGGTACCGTCGTGGGCGGTGCCATGTTCGGAGACAATCTCTCCTTCATTTCCGACACGACGATTGCGGCCACCAAGACACAGGGCGTTGAGATGAAGGATAAATTCCGCGCGAATATCCGGATCGCCCTCCCGGCCGCCGTACTCACGCTGGCAATTCTCTGCGTCATTGCCCTGAACGGCGGAAAAGCCGAACTCGGAAATTATCCTTTCCAGTTCGGCCTTGCGCTCCCATATTTTGCGGTTCTTGTCATGGCCCTTCTCGGAACCAATGTCTTCGTTGTCCTTGGAGTCGGGATTCTCCTGTTCCTGATCATGGGCGGTCTGCTCGGAGAACTCAGTTTTGCCACCGCGTTTTCCTCCATGGGTACCGGCACATCGTCGATGTTCGAAACCATGATCGTCACCATTCTTGTCGCCTCCATCAGCGCGCTGATGGAAGAGTACGGAGGCTTTGAGGCGATCCTGGAGCTGATCCGGAAATTTTCCCACAGCAAGCGGGGTGCCATGTTCGGCATTGCCTTTCTTACCGGCCTGATGGATATCGCGACAGCAAACAATACCGTTGCCATCGTCGTCGCCGCGCCTATCGCAAAAACCGTAAGCACCGAATATCAGATACGGCCGCAGAAGACCGCGTCCCTTCTGGACACCTGCTCCTGCATCTTTCAGGGCATTATCCCCTACGGCGCGCAGCTTCTGATTGCAGCCAGCCTCTCCGGAGTCTCCACCGTATCGATCATTCCTTATTTATTCTATCCCTTCCTGCTCCTGATCTTTGTGGTTCTCTCGATCGTTTTCGACAGGAGCTGAGCAGCCGCGGTCCCTCCCACCTTCCCTGGCCAGGCCTGTGCTGCTTGCGGCCCTTCTCATCAGTATTGGTTCAGGCCCCGCTCCTGTTTACGGACTTTTCGTCTATCACGTTTTCAGACTGCGCTGCTTGCGGTTCTTCCCGTATGGATTGACGTCAGACTGTAGGCATCAAGCACCTGCTCGAGATCGCCTGCTGTCATCAGCTTTTCCTGAAGCACCAGCTCCTTCACCGGCACGCTGGTCTTCAGGGATTTCTTTGCGATTTCCGCGGCTTTCCTGTATCCGATATACGGATTCAAAGCAGTGGCAATTCCAACGCTTGCATTCAGAAGCTCCCCGCATCTTTCCTCATTCGCTGTGATTCCATCGATGCAGTTCACACGCAGCGTGTTCACCGCGTGCGTCAGCTCAGAAACAGAGTCAAACAGATTGTAGAACAGAACAGGCTCAAACGCATTCAGCTCCATCTGCCCGGCTTCTGCTGCCATGGTGATGGTCGTATCATTGCCGGCGACCTCAAATGCCACCTGCGTCACAACCTCGGGAATTACCGGGTTGACCTTTCCGGGCATGATCGAAGATCCGTTCTGCATCGCCGGAAGAGAGATCTCGCCGATTCCCGCCCGTGGTCCGCTGGAGAGCAGACGAAGGTCATTGCACATCTTGGAGAGGTCAACCGCACAGGTTTTCAGTCCGGAGGAAATCGTCACGAAGCTGTCGAGATTTTCGGTCGCGTCAAACAGATCCGCTGCCTGCGTAAGCGGATAACCGGTGATTTTTGCAAGTGTCGGGACAATATTGTAAAAATAAAAATCGGAGGTATTGATCGCGGTACCTATGGCTGTCGCGCCCATATTCACCGTGTAGAGTTCTTTCTTGAGATGCAGAAGACGATCGCGGTCTCTGGAAACCATCGATGCATAGGAATGGAAGGTCTGACCGAGACGCATGGGGACAGCATCCTGGAGCTGTGTGCGTCCGATTTTGAGAATATGATCAAATTCTTCAGATTTTTCAGAGAGGCTGTCTGCAAGCGCTTCCAGCTCACCGTCAAGGACGGAGAGAAGATCGAGAGCAGTCAGCTTGCCGCATGTCGGAATCACATCGTTGGTTGACTGGCACATGTTCACGTCATCATTTGGATGAATGACGGAATAATCGCCTTTTTTGCCTCCAAGCAGCTCGATTGCCCTGTTGGCCACAACCTCATTCGCGTTCATGTTTGCACTGGTTCCGGCTCCGCCCTGAATTCCGTCCACGATGAAAGACTCTGTAAGCCTGCCTCTCATGATCTCACGGCATGCCTTTGCGATGGCATCTGCCTTTTCCGGCTTCAGCTTTCCGCTTTTCTTGTTTGTCTCGGCCGCCGCGAGCTTGATTCTCGCCAGGTTCCGAATAAACAGGGGATGGAGTCCGGTGCCGGTGATCGGAAAATTCCTCTTTGCCCGAAGAGACTGCACTCCGTAATAGGCATCCTCCGGCACCTCCAGTGTGCCGATGGAATCAGCTTCCAGACGAGTTCCTGCTGCGATCTTCTCAAAAATCTCCATGATGTTTCCCTCCAAATGTCCTGAATGAAATTTGAGCACTCATTAAACTTTTCGGACGTCTTCACCGACTGTCCTTCCGGATGACGCGAGAATAGCACCCTGAAAACCCGATGTAAATATCTTAAGTTGAAAAGATTGAAAGAGAAGAAATCCAGGGCGTTCTCACGAAATAAATAAAGTTAATTTCCGTTATGACGAATAATATAAAGCCGTTTGTAAACTTCTCACTTGCATCTGACGCCGGAAGGTTTATAATTAGGGCAGTACAGAGAGGTACCAGCTGAAAAGATCAGCCGGTGCCTCTTTTTCTATTTCCCTGGATTCCACGGATGGATTGCTGTTCTGTTTTGTGAATGGATTTTCTTCCTGAATTTTGTAGATGGATTATTTTCCTCAATTTCTTTGTAGATGGATTATTTTCCTCAATTTCATGGATGAACTTCTTTTCTGAATTTTATAGATGGAATTTTTTCCTGAATTATGTATTTGGATGGATTTCGTGGAGGTGAAATTTTGAAAAAGCTGGATGCCATCGACATCAAGATATTGAATATCCTGCAGAAAGACGGCAGAATTCCTCTCAAAGATCTGGCAGCAAAGGTTTTTCTGTCCTCGCCCTCCGTCTCTGCAAGGCTGGAAAAGCTGGAGGAACAGGGCGTGATCCTGGGATATCACGCACAGATCAACCCTATGATGCTGGATTATCATATCAAAGCGTTCATCAATCTGGAGGTCGAACCAAATCAGAAACCGGAGTTTTATCCCTATATCAAGTCGATCCCGAACGTGGTGGAGTGCAACTGTGTGACGGGTGATTACTCGATGCTCATCGAGGTCATGTTCCAGAGTACGACAGAACTGGATCATTTCATCAATGAGCTCCAGAAATTCGGCCGCACCAAGACCCAGATCGTCTTCTCAACCAGCGTGGAGCAGAGGGCGGTACCGGTTCACACTTCCCCGTAAAATAAAAATAGGCCCACATCTGTCATCGCCCTTGATTTACGTTTTGATTTTACATTTTGAATTTACGTTTTAGATTTTCATTGACTGCATTTCCTGTGATGGAGGCTTCGTAAAGGACGTAAATATATCAGCCTTCCCCGCAGGAACGTTTATTCTCTTCAATCGTTCTGACATAGCCGGTCACCGTCCACATGTGCTCGTTCATCCGACGTCGAGCATCCCGCGTATCGTGCGACATTATCGCCCGAACCAGATTCCGGTGCTCCTGATCAATGCCTTTTGTGGATTTTTCCTTCTGCATGACCAGAGCCCGGATATCCGTGATCATGTTCTCAATCAATACGGAGGATGCGCACAGTACCTGATAGATCATGGGATTATCCGCAATTGAGGCGATCTTCAGATGAAGCTCCCGGTCAAGAGACGCACGCTCCCGGTCATTCTCCTCCTGGTCCAGCCTTTTGAGATACCATTCCAGCTCGGCAGTGTCCTCCTCGGTACATTTTTCGGCCGCAAGAGAGGCGGATTCCACTTCAAGTGAAGAACGCAGCTGCTGCACCTGCGTTACTGTGCTCCGGTTCATCCGGAACAGAAGCGTAAGCGGTGTGATCATACACTGATTGAAGTCGTCTGTAATATAATTCGCGCCCCCCTGCACCGAATGAATGATGCCGAGCAGCCGGAGAGAATGAAGTGCCTCACGCACCACCGGCCGGGACACAGCCATCTGCTCCGCCATCTTCCTCTCCGTGGGGAGCGCATCTCCCTCATGAAGCAGGCCATCTTCGATTGCCTTTATGATCTGATCGAGTATATCATTCACCGCATCTTCTTTATTTACTTTTTGAAAAACGACCTGCTCTGTCATCTGTTTCTCCCCGTTTTACATCCTGTCTTTATACAATAAACCCCCATGCGATAAGTCGTGCCACAAACTGTATACGTCCCCGCGTCACACACTGTATAAGCTGCGGATTGCTCCGTGCTTCGCAGAATATTATCTGTGACGCCCTGCCTTGCAGGACATGCAGGTTTACATATTTTCTGTTTAGATTCATATCCTCTACGCTTACTTATATTACCACAAAATTTCCCGATTTCGAGAAGAGCTCCTTCTGTTTTTTCGTTTCGGGGCCCTTTGGGAGCTTCATTTCCGGCATGTCTCCGTTCGTCCTTCTCGGGCTTTCCTTACTCTCATTGATCTTCAGCTTCCAGGATCCCGGGCAGAACGCAGACGGTCACAGTCGCTGTTTTTGTCTTGTTCATCCGGGAAATCATCATTGAATTTCAATATGTGCGGTGTTATATTGGTATTACCAATCAAAGCAACAATCATGGTAAATATACCAGAAGGAGCAGTACAATGGGGTACGTTAAATGGAGCTATGAAACACTGAATCGTTTTTGCGCCGATGTTTTTCACAATTTCGGATTTTCCGATGAAGAGGGAAAAATCATCAAGGATGTTCTGCTGACCGCTGATCTCTACGGAATTGAAAGCCACGGCATGCAGAGGATGGTCCGCTACCACAAGGGAATTGAAAAGGGAACAATTCATCCGACCGCAAAGCCCGAAGTTGTATTTGAGACACCCGTATCCGCAGTTATTGACGGACATAATGGAATGGGCCAGCTCAATGCTTATTTTGCAATGAATAAGGCAATCGAGAAGGCAAAGACCACCGGTGTCGGAATCGTATCCGTCCGCGAATCCAATCATTTCGGAATTGCCGGATACTACGCAAAGATGGCAAGTGACCAGGGACTGATCGGTGTCGCCGCGACAAACTCTGAGGCGATCATGGTTCCCACGTTCGGAAGAAAGGCAATGATCGGCTCCAATCCGATTGCGGTTGCCGTTCCTGCCGACCCGTTCCCCTTCCTTTTCGATGCATCTACAACAGTTGTCACCAGAGGAAAGCTGGAGATGTACAATAAAGCCGGAAAACCGCTTCCGGAAAGATGGGCTCTCGACGCCAACGGTAATCCGTGCAGCGACGCGCCGACCGTTCTGTCCAATATCGTAGCAAAGAAGGGCGGCGGCATCATGCCGCTTGGTGGAAATGATCCTCTGACCGGAAGCCACAAGGGTTACGGATGGGGCATGGTCTGCGAAATCCTCAGTTCCATCCTCTCAAACGGCGTGAACTCGGATCAGTGCTGCACCTTCAAGGATAAAACCGGAATCTGCCATGGCTTCATCGCGATCAATCCCGCCTTCTTCGGAGATGCGGAAGCCATCAAGAAGAACTTCTCCGATTACCTTCAGAGACTTCGTGAGAGCCCGAAGGCAGAAGGTCAGGAACAGATCTATACGCATGGAGAAAAAGAAATTTTTGCAGAAAAAGACAGAAGAGAAAACGGTATTCCGGTAAACGACAATACCATGGTAGAGCTCAGCAACCTCTGCTCCTACCTGCACATGGACTTCAGCAAATACTTTGAGGGATATCAGGTCAACAAAGATTCCAAATTCTTCGCCGGCAATTACTGATTTCCTTTACAGCAATGCCTCCGGAGTGGTAACCTGTTCCGGAAGGCATATTGCGGCTGGACAAATTCTGTACGGTAACGGTTTCCACACAATAACCATTAATTTGACGATAACCAATATTTTTGTACAGCAGCAATTCTTATTCGGTAACAATTTCAATTCATATTCATAAATTCATATTCATATATGGAGGATAATCAAATGGATTACGCAAAGGAATCCCTGAAAAAGCACTATGAGTGGAAGGGTAAAATTGAAATCAAGCTGAGAGCTGAAGTAGACAGCGCCGAGGCGCTGAGCCTTGCATACACCCCGGGTGTTGCGCAGCCCTGTCTTGAGATCCAGAAGGATATCAATAAAAGTTACGAGCTGACCAGAAGATGGAACACCGTCGCAGTTGTAACAGACGGCTCCGCAGTACTCGGCCTGGGCGACATCGGACCGGAGGCAGGAATGCCGGTTATGGAAGGAAAATGCGCGCTCTTCAAAGCTTTCGGCGATGTAGACGCAATCCCGATCTGTGTAAAAACACATGATGTAGACGAGATCGTAAAGACCGTTTCTCTCATTTCCGGATCCTTCGGCGGCATCAACCTCGAGGACATCGCTGCTCCGAGATGCTTTGAGATCGAAGAGAAGCTGAAGAAGTGCACCGATATTCCGATTTTCCATGATGACCAGCATGGAACCGCGGTTATCACCCTTGCAGGCCTGATGAATGCGCTCAAAGTTGTCGGCAAGAACATCGAGGATATCAAGATCGTCACATCCGGTGCCGGCGCTGCCGGAATCGCTATCATCAAGCTTCTGATCTCCATGGGTCTCAAGAATGTTATCATGACTGACCGCAAGGGCGCAATCTATGAGGGCCGTGAAGGACTGAACCCGGTCAAGGAAGAGATGGCGAAGATCACAAACCGCTCACATGAGTCCGGCACTCTGGCAGACGTCATCAAGGGAGCTGATGTATTTATCGGTGTTTCCGCACCCGGCACACTGACTCAGGATATGGTTCGCAGCATGGCAAAGGATCCGATCATTTTTGCGTGCGCAAACCCGGTACCGGAAATTTATCCGGATGACGCAAAGGCTGCAGGCGCAGCAGTTGTATCGACCGGAAGAAGTGACTTCCCGAACCAGATCAACAACGTTCTCTGCTTCCCGGGCATCTTCCGCGGAGCTCTGGATGTACGCGCATCCGACATCAATGACGAGATGAAGATCGCCGCTGCAAAGGCAATCGCCGGCCTTGTCTCCGACAAGGAGCTTTCCGCAGATTACATTCTTCCGAAGGCATTTGATCCGAGAGTAAAGACTGCCGTTGCCGAAGCTGTCGCTAAGGCAGCCCGTGAGAGCGGAGTCGCAAGAATCTGAATATAATATTTTGACACAAATATTCTGACACAGTCAGAAAGGCTGCCGCAGCTTGTTTTCCTGTACGGATCACATCGCTGCGGCAGCCTTTTTTTACGCGAACAGTGAGCCGCAGCCGAATGTGAAGTATTCGTGTGCGGCGAGCGTCGCGATAGCGAGATAAAACTCGCGCAGCGTGTTTTATCTCTTTGCATTTTTCACGCTGTGTACTTTTGACTTTCCAGGGAGCATTTCTCCACCTTCTTACAATACATCCGTCAAAGCCACTCGCATCACGTATTTACAGCTTATCACGCTGTATTTTCTGGCAGACTATTACACCGCGCCCTTCCGCCTTATCACACGGTATTCTGCCAGCCTGCTGCATCGCGTCGTTCCAGCTCACATAGGATTCGTCAGCAATCCCCCGGATTCTGTCCCAGTCCTTTTCATAGCTGCTCTCGAACATCGCAACGGTATAATACCCGGCACCTGAAGCGGTTTCCAGACAATAGGCAGCATCCTCAAACACCGCCACATCGGACGGCAGGAGAGAGGTGCCTGTCTCATCGGCCATTTTCTCCCTGCAGAAATCATAGATGTCCGGATCCCGCTTTCCCCTGCCGATTTCCTCACAGCTCACAAAAAAGTCAAAATATTCCAGAATTCCGTTCCGCCGGAAACACGCCCTGGAAAGCGCGGTGTCATTTGCCGTTGCGACGCACATGCGCACACCCCGTTCCCGGAGGCTTCGGAGATAAGCGGCGGCTCCCTCCTTCAGCGGAATGTCCTCCTCGTAGTGCTTTCGTATCAGAGCGAACATTTCTTCCATCACTTCTCCGGGCGTTTTCGCAAGACTGTATCTGTGAATGAAATACGCCGAGCTTTCGGACATTGTCATGGTTTCGATCGGCGCAAGATCCTCCCGGGATGCATGAATGCCCAGACCGCCGAGATAATCCTCCGCGAGATGATCCCAGTACCGCATCGAATCCGCCAGCGTGCCGTCCACATCAAAAATCGCGTACTTTTTCCGCATTTCTCTGTTCCTCCTGACACCGGATGCCCTGATCCACCTTCTCCGGAGTCATATTGAAGACGGCATCGATCAGATCTGTGCGGAAGGTGGCGTTTCCGGTTCCCTTCTCCAGACGCTTCTGTTCCGCGATCTCTCCCGCAAGGCCCATCACCGTCATTGCACTCACGACAGCGCGGAAGGAATTCTCTCTGTCGGCACCGCAGAACGCTCCGATCAGCGAAGTAAGCATGCATCCGCTTCCGGTAATCCGTGCCATCGTTGCGCACCCATTATGGAGAATCACTGTCTGTTCTCCGTCAGTCACGATATCTGTCTCTCCGGATACGGCTATGACGCTTCGGATCCGCAGAGCCAGTTTTTCGGCCATCACAATACTCTTCTCGAGATTATCTGCGGTAATCTCATCCTCCGCGCTGACATCCACGCCCCTCCCGGTTTTCGCCTCAAGGCCTCCTGTCTCAATCGCACGGATCTCAGAGGCATTTCCCCGGATTGCGGTAAAATGGACCGTCTCCAGAAGCTCCCGGATGCTGTACCGCCGCAGCGTTGTGCTGCCGGCAGCGACCGGATCCAGAACAACCGGGATTCCCAGCTCATTCGCATGCTGTCCGGCAATGATCATGCTGTCTACCGATTCAATCGCTCCGAGATTGCAGACAAGGGCATTCATTCCCTCCACTCCCTCGCGGACCTCGCGAACATCCATCGTCATCGCCGGTGTTCCTCCTGCCGCAAGAATGATATTCGCGCAGTCATTGACCGTGACAAAATTTGTGATACACTGCACCGCAGGCTTCGTTTCCTGCACTTTTCGAAGAGATTCTCCATACTCCATCTGTTATGATTCCTTCCATAAAATGCTTCATCATTTTTTCAGTGGACTTCCCGGCCGCGGAAAATTTTTCATTTGTTCAGCTGCGCCTGCATCTTCGGCAGCGCCTTGGATCGCTTCAGCACCAGGAGAACCGCAATGGCGAGGGTTGCCCCCATCGCAGATGCTGGGCCGTAGTAGGGGATAAGATAAAAAATCGCGTATTTAATGTGAAGTGCCAGATTGAAAATCACGCTTGCCAGTACCGCGCTGATGAATCCGGTTCCGATGACTTCTCCGACCCATGCTGCCCAGAGCTTATGCGTTTTTCTATACAGAATACCGGAAAGCAGGGCACCAAAAATCGCGCCGATCACAGCCTGAAAATCACAGCCGACCAGAGCCACCCGCATGCAGCCCGTCAGAAGAGCTGCGATGAAATTATACCACGGGCCCAGAAAAACCGCCCCCATAACGTTGCAGAAGTGCTGAAACGGAGCCATGTGCGGAAACCATACAAAGGTATTCAGCACAAATCCGAGACACGCGAGCATCGCGGTAAATACCATTTTCTTCAGAGACAGCTTTCCTGCCCGTGACCCTTCCGGAAGCGAGGCAGCAGCAGAAGCTGCATTCTTTGCAGAAACCGTGGTTGTGTTCCATTTGTTTTTCATGATCATATCCCTTCCTTTTTAAGATTTAAAGAAATTGATGACGCGCCGGCTGATTGTCACTATGATCACCGGTCCGGACGCGAAACGAGATAAAACACGCTGTGCGAGTTTTATCTCGCTATCGCGACGCTCGCATAAAAAAACAGACTGCCAAACGACAGTCTGCATAATTACGCATGATCACAGCGATGCTCCCTACGTTGGCATTATCCAAATCAGGTTAATGGGTCGACAGCTGAAATCCGTCCTCTCAGCCCGATGCATCGGGCTCCCCAGTCTGTTTCTCTTGATTTTTCTAAAGCGTTCTGCTTTAACGGTGCTATTATAACACAATCCATTCAGAAAGTGCACACAAAATGTCAATCTATTGTTTCTGAACTGAGCTTCTGTCCAATCTGATATGCATTTTTCAGGTCCACAGGGAAATTCTTTTCATGTGATAATTTCTTTTTGGCCTCATCAAAGCTGCCCATATTAAACTTTGAATAATCAGATACCTGCAGTGTATCCTGACTGCTCCCACGGGCAAGCCCGTGGGGTTCTGGTTGCCAAGTTTAGCTTGTAATCGTACACCATTTTCAGGCCTTGGAGTTACAAGTGTAAATCTGTTTGAATCAGGACTTTCATTACCAAGCAGTCCAACGACCACATTAGCGGTAAATTTCTGCTTTTCAGCAAGGAAGTACAGTCAATCTCCCTGATATTGAATTGTTAAGCTACTTTAATTCCGCTATTCAGTATCTTGATTTTATTAGCCTTAATCCATGTGATTAGGGCTTTTTCTTTGTTGTATTGAGCCTTAAATTCTGTAATACATTTTTCTTTATCTATGTTCTGTGTTCTATAATCGTAGCAGTAAAGCAGATATGATGAATACCAGTCTCTTTGTACTTCAGTACCATCACGAAGTTTATACAGCCTGTCAGACAATTTCTTTTTAATGTAATCATCAGCCGTATGGTCGTACTGGCTTGCTCTGTAATTGTTCGGAACTTCTATATATGTACCACCTGTGACCTTAAACTTCTTTTCTACTGTAGTCTGAAATCCAGAGGGGCAGCGGTTCTTTATGGATTTACCGAAACGCTTTTTCTTATTGAACTTTCCTTTGTTATTAATGGTAGTTTCTTTAGTTCGTTTCATCAGCTTGCCTGCATTTTTAGGCTCTGTCACAAATATGTCTCCGAGACTTCGCAAATGGTTAGAATCCTCATTTATTGCGAGCTGCCTGTTTACTGCATTGATACGGCACAATTCAGCATGTTTAGATTTCAGCTTCTTATAATGATTTGAATATTTCCAGGTCTTACGACCTTTCTTAATAGTGCCATCATCATTATAATTCTGTGGATTCGCTGCCCGCCTTGACCTCTCCATGGCGCGGTAAAGGAGCCGTTCCTTTCTTTCGGATGTCTGGATACTGTTACCACGCTCCGAAAGATTTTTTAAGCCAACCTCGGTATCTGATGTATATGCAACCGTCTGCGTTCCGATATCAGCGCCTATCGTACCTTTGCCGTATATGTGACGGGGATTGCCGTACTTGTCATATTTAGGCATCGCTTTTCCTTCGATGGTTAGATGTAGATATAGTCTGTATTTACCTCTTATCAGCTTAGGCACGAGAGTAGCATAGCATGGTCTGTATGTGTCTATGCAGCAGGCATCTTCGATAAGTGTATTAACAGCTTTATTATTTATGTTCTCTGGTTCGGCAAGATAAGATAAAACGGCAGCTACTTCATCCTGTTGAAATCTGTCATTTACCTGTATTCCAAACATAGTTTTACCAAGCCTGAATTGCAGTTTATTATCCTTAACGGACATTGAGATGCCACGGTTTATCTGTTTTGCCCTGATGCAGGGTAAATCTCCATATTTTGAAAAATGTATTGTTTTGCCATTATCATAGAGGCATTTTTCGATACCACGCCATACATCCTCAGCTTTGGTGAGGGCGAATATAGCATCTATACCATATTTCTTGCCTATCGGAATCATGGACTTTCTGCAAAAATCCCATGTGACGTTATATTCAGACTGCATTTTATTAAGCTGTTTTGCCAAAACCCTACGTTTATCTTTGTCTTGAGTATTGCCATATAATTTAAGCAGTTTACGGTATCTTTTCGTACGCAGGAGCTGGTCATAATTCTTTCTCATAAGCCCGACAAGTTCATTGCCTGCTTTGCGTATCTTATCAGAAAGAGTAACTACCTTCACGACATCAGAATATGGCATATCAGTTTCAGCAACAAGGATATGCCTGTCGGAAAGTTTATGAAATTGCTTCAATATTTTCCTATCTTCTTCAGTCATGAATTTTCTGTTCCTCGATATATTTCTTAACTGTAGCTTCGCTTATATGTCCTGACGTTGATACAAAATATCCCCTTGACCATAATACTCCACAACGGGAGTAAAACTGTTTCAACTGCGGGAAAACCTTAAACATTTCAATAGCGCTGATACTTTTAAGCGTCCTTACTATATCACAGGGAGCAACTGTCTGCGAGCAATCCACGAATATATGTATATGGTCTGGCATCACTTCCAATGCTTTGATTTCATATCTGTATTGATTGCAGATGTCAGCAAGGATGTTTTTTAGTTTATCGTCAGCACCTTTCTACAAGACAGAAAATCTGAACTTAGGGCACCAGATGATATGATACTGCGTCAGATATTTACAATGCGAAGCACTATGATATTGTTCCTCGCTCATTGTCTTTTTCTCCTAATTGATATTTTTCCTGAATCCCTCTGCGCATCAGGTCAAGAAATGTAATGGTTTCACCTTCCTCGACAGAATAGATGCGTGCAAGGTTCTCAAGCTGGGTCTTCCATTCAGACGGGATAGAAATATTGATTTGTACGTTATTACTTTTAGAACGTGCCATTATTTATAATTCCTCCATGCTTTCAAAAGTTCATTTGCTGTAAAATCATGCTCTAAGCCTTCTGATTTCAGCAGATTTTTTACAAACTCTGCATCGAATTTATCATCAGGAGCCATAGTGCCTTTTGCCATTTCAAAGGCATAATCATCCATCAGTTTTACGAATGATTTATTTTGTTTCATCCAATTTTTTATATGCTTCTTTTTGGCAAGACGCTCATTATCTTTACTCTTATCTCTGTTCTTGTAAGAGTATCCAGCATATGCTTTTTGGGCTGTCTTATACCCATATCCTTGAGCGTCATCAAGCACTTCGCCCGTATTGGCGTCCACAATACAAAATCTTGTTTCTGTTGTATCATAAGCAGGATGATTTTCCCACGGCTCGTTATTATTTATGACTTCATCTTTCACGTTTCGCTTTCAGCCAGTTTCAGAAAAACAGTTGCGGCTGTCGGCAGAATGTGATCGTTAAAATCATACGCAGGCTGATGCGGCATAGGCCAGTTGGTGCCGTTTCCGACGTAGAACATAGCGCCGGGGCGGATTTTCGTGTACCATCCGAAATCTTCCGAGGGTCTCCATGGCTGCTTCATGTTTACGCAGGAGCAGCCGGCTTTCACCGCTGCCCTGCGAATCTTCTCTGCGCAGCGGGGATGATTGATCGTGGCGGGAAAGGGATCAAATTCTTCAAACGAGACTGTCAGCCCATACTGATCTGCCAGTTTTTCTGCCTGTGTGCGCAAAGTGAGATCCATATTTTCCAGAACATCATCTGCTTCTGCTCTCAGTGTAAAAGCAATTTCACCTTGTCCCGGAGAAATGCCAAAATCCCGGCTGCCTTCCTGTATGCTGACGACTGTGCAGAGGCACGAAGAGGATTCTTTATTGATTTTTTCCGCATAGAGAGCCATAGAACCAAGTGCAGAAGCCGGGTTGCGACCATTTTCGGGAGTTCCGGCATGAGCACTTTCACCGGTAAACTGCACCAGCAGACCTTTGGAGGCACATTGCGTCAGACGGTCACGAACCATCACGGCATTTTCCGGATAACCGCTCAGGTTATGAAAAGCATATACTTCACTGATACCTGTCTCGCTTACGAAATCAGCACAGATTTTTCCTCCTTGGCCGGTTTCTTCCGCAGACTGGAAAATCAGATACACAGGACAGCGGACAGCCGCATCCTGTTCCAGAAGTACGGCCACAGCTGCCAATACAGCACAATGGCCGTCGTGCCCGCATTTATGTGCGATATTGGGTTTGGCCGATCCATAGGGCAGGGAAATAGTTTCTGGTATGGGAAGGGCATCCATATCCGCGCGGAAGGCGATTGGTGATGCTCCGTTATTTAATTTTGGTTCATACAGGGCATAGAACCAGGTTCCTTTATCCCTGATTTTCAGATGTGTGTTCATACAGATAAAGCTTTTCAGACATTCTTTCGTTTGAAACTCCTGCCCCGATAATTCCGGATATTTATGCAGTTTATGTCTAAGAGCTGTAATTGTTTTCCATAAGTCATCCATGTTATGTTTCCCTATCTTGTTTTTTATTACCGTTTAAGCTGGATTCTCCCGAAGAAAGAATGTACCTATATCTACTAAACAGCAGATAAATGTACTCCTGTTTACAGGAGAAAGTATGTTGAAAAAGGCTTTTTTAATTATTATAGGATGATTTTCGGTTTTATCCAATGAGGATTAAGATTCACCTGCCTATAACCTTATGGGTAGAATATTTCTTTCAGCTCCGGTTATAGAATACCGCGCCGAAAAAAGTCACGGAGCCTGGTCCGTGCAGATACCGGATCCCTGCCTTTTGGAGTTCCTGTTCCTGGGGGCAAATATCGACGCTGTCCAGGTTGCCGGCAGATTTGGAATCAAGGCAAACCGTGCTGTCCGGTATGAACACGATGGGGTCGGTACGAGACTCAATTATGAAGTCATGTCAAAGGCGGTCAGCTATGCCAGGAGCGCCCCTTCCGCAGCAGATATGGAATGTGCCCTTGATAAGGAAGGGCTGCTTGCACCAATCCGTGAAGATTATAAGCGGAGACACAAACGGTAATGCGCACAGTTTGTTGACAGAGCGGAACCTGACCGGCAGACCCGTTGATGATATGGAGAACTATAAACATAAACTTCCCACCGTGGAAAGTTCAGTTGAAAACTCAATCGTTTAGCCGATAAAAAAGGCATAAGTCCTTTGTCTTTGGTATAATAGGGTCAGAAAATGAGTCATTCTCCCGGTTAAACGGTTGAGTTTTCAAGAAATACGCCCACTTTTCATGTTGGGAGTTTAAAGTTAACTGTATTGAAGCAGACAAGGAGTACGAGATATGCACGAAATCTATCAGGCAGGCAGACATGTTCTTCATATTCAGGAAACAGACGGCACGTTTTTCAGCATCATACACGGAGACAAGCTCGCGATCATCTCAGATACTGCCTACGGGATTGGGGACAACCGTGGTTTTATCGAAGCTCATATAAATACCCCTTACATCGTTATCAATACCCATGGCCATGCAGATCACGTGCAGGGAAACTGGCAATTTGACGAAGCCTGGATGCATCCGGCGGACCAGCCAGCCTATGAAAGAGCCTGCAGCAGGATACAGAGGATCTCAACCTTTTACCAGTATACAGCGTCCTACGGCGTACCCAGGGAGCGGAAGGACGCCTATATCGCCGCGCCACGCACCGTCATCCATCCTCTGCAGGGCAACGAACGCTTTGATCTGGGCGGCGTCCATGTCTCTGTTCACCATTTTCCCGGACATACCAGAGGTGAGATCGGGCTGCTCGTGGAAGAGGACCGGCTGCTCCTCTCGGGCGATTCTTTCAGTGACGACTGCTTTATGTTCTGGGATAATCATGACTCCATGGAGGCTCTGCAGGAATCCCTGAAAAAGGCTCTTCACCTCCCCTTTGATACATACCTCGGAAGTCATACGACGAAAGCTCTTCCCAGAGAATTTCTCTCCACTGTGCTTGAAAACGCCGAGAAACAGGAGATTGTTCCCGGATCGGAAGAAGTTATTCTCGGTGTAAAAACACTCACCATTCAGGCAGAAGGACCGTTCGGCATCTCAAAAATCCGGATTCCGGACGTCTGACAGCAGCCGGCCCTGCATGAACGCTGACAAATTCCTCTGCATCCATTGATTCCTTCGGCCTTCTAAGGACATCTCACTGTAACCATTATCTTATCCAAAATGATAAGAATATTTTTTCCGGAACCCGGTCTTCGGAAACGGCCGGGTTGAATGATACGTTCGAATTCGCATTTACATAATTGTATATTTTGCTGCCCATTGTGCGTATTTTTGCATTTGCTATCTGTCATAATAAAATCATCCTTAATCACGAAGAGACATCAAGATCTGTCTTTTCATCTCTTCATTCATAATTCTTTTCAAATGATGACATTTACGATAAGGAGGATTTTTATGAAAGGTTATTCAATCAGCGATGGCTTTATGGGATATGTTGACGGTGGGTATATGCTTTTTGCGTGTGAATCCGAGTATATAGATTATATTGAAGAGGAAGACGAGGAATCCTCTCTCAACTGAACCGCCTGTTTTCATCCATTCATTCCACAAGCTCTCTGACATTTGTTCAGTGTGCACATAGTATCCTGCAAAATTCGGGAAAATAATGTATACATTACGAACATATTTGTGTTACACTTTCCAATGTAATGGTCTACTAAAGTTATATATACCATATCATTTAAGATATTCTGCATATGATATGGCATCAACTGTAAACCGAAATAAGTGAAAGAGGTAAATGGAAATGGCAGTTAGAAAAAGCACAGTTAAGGCAGATGTAATTCTTCAGTACGGCGGCAGACAGTATACCGAGAAGGATATCATCGACAGAGTAAAGGCAGCCGCTCCCAAGGCGAAGGATCTCACCATCTATGTAAAGCCCGAGGAAAACCGCGCTTACTACGTTGCGGACGGAGATGCCGATAACTTTGTAGAACTTTGATCGGACATATCAACGTCCCGGATTTTTCACAGAAGATCCCGAAGGCAGCCGGATCCCTTACAGGGGTGCGGCTTTCTTTTTTGCCGACGCACAGCATCGAATTGTGATAAAATACACATCAGATCATAGATAAGAAAGAAGGTTATACAATGAGTAAGCTTGGTGGAAAGAACAAAGACAGCAAGAAGGCAGCAGAGAAGAAGATGAAGCAGCAGCTTGCAGCTCTGGCGCGCAAAAACGCGAAGAAGAAGAAATAATGATCCCTGAAGCAGACAGAAAGGAATAATAAGATGCCCTGTACTACTATACTGGTCGGCCGGAAGGCCACCTATGACGGTTCTACCTTTATTGCACGAAATGATGACTCTCCCTCCGGGAAATACACCCCGAAGAAATTCACGGTCGTCCATCCCGAGGAACAGCCGCGCAAATATCGCTCGGTTCTTTCTCATGTAGAAATCGACCTTCCCGACAATCCGATGCGCTACACCGCGGTGCCGAATGCACTGGAAGGCGAAGGAATCTGGGCTGCCAGCGGGGTGAATGAAGCCAATGTGGCCATGACCGCCACGGAGACCATCACAACCAACGAACGCGTACTCGGCGCAGATCCGCTTGTCGAATTTGTTCCGGCAACGGACGGAAGGCCGGAAGTTCCAGGAGGAATCGGCGAGGAGGACCTCGTGGTTCTCACCCTTCCCTATATCCACACCGCACGCGAGGGAGTAACCCGTATGGGAAGTCTTCTCGAGAAGTACGGTACCTATGAATCCAATGGAATGGCTTTTCAGGACAAGGACGAAATCTGGTGGCTCGAAAGCATCGGCGGTCATCACTGGATTGCCCGAAGAGTACCGGACGACCGGTACGTCATCATGCCGAATCAGCTGGGAATCGATGAGTTCGACATGGACGACGCCTTTGGCGAGCAGAAGAATTATATGTGCTCCGCAGATCTTCGTGAATTTATTACCTGGAATCATCTGGATCTCACCGTAAAGGACGAGGCACAGGATTTCGAAGTCGGATTCAGCAGATCATCCGGAGATTCTCCGTCACAGTCAGACACCGCTTCCGATTCCGGAACTCACGCGGCAAAGCACTGGACCTTCAATCCCAGAGATGCATTCGGAAGTCACGATGATGCAGATCATGTATACAATACACCGCGCGGATGGTATATGGCCCGTTACCTGAACCCCCATTTTGCTTCCTGGGACGGCCCTCACGCGGACTATCGACCGGATTCGGATGATATTCCATGGAGCCTGACTCCGGAGCGGAAGGTCACGCCCGAGGACGTGAAATATCTCCTTTCCTCTCATTATCAGGGCACTCCGTACGATCCCTACGCCTCATATGGAGACAGCAGCAGAAGAGGAGCATACCGCTCTATCGGTATTAACCGCAACGATTTCCTCGCTCTGATTCAGATCCGTCCGTACCAGCCGGAGGAGTTCCGGACCATCGAATGGCTCGCATTCGCTTCGAATGCGTTCAATACATGGGCTCCGATGTACGCCAATGTCACCAGAACCCCGGCGTATCTTTCCAACACCGGAAAGCACGCTTCCACAGATAACTTCTACTGGACAAGCCGTATGATCGCCGCGATGACAGATGCCTCCTATGGAAAGAGCCTCTTCCACATTGAGCGATATCAGCTTGCGGTTGGAGCAAAAGGCCATGAGCTTATCCGTAAATACGACGCTAAGATGATGGACGCACTCGGTGATCCAGTGGCTGCAATCCCCGCTGCAGCTTCCTCCTCAGACAGATCCGAAAGAAATGATCGTATTCATGCGCTTGCCGAGCAGGCAAACCAGGAAATGGCAGATGCATTAAAGGAAGCAGCTGCGGATACGCTTGATAAGGTTCTCTATGAACTGAGCAATCAGATGAAGAATTCCTATTCCAGATCTGACACCTGATCCACAAACAGCAGATAACGAAAAAAGTACCTGATTCATCAGGTACTTTTTTCGTTATCTGAAATTTATCCGAACCAATTCCTGCGATGATTCTCTGCTGAAGTGGGCTTTTATAACCGGTTATCCGGAAGTTCTGCCTTTTTATTCATCAAAAATCATTGTTCTTGCATAATCCTGTCAGATGTCTTGTTAAAGGTTATCATTTTGCTGCTGATTTTTCTCGTCGATCATCAGATCTAACTGGAAAACAGATTGCGGAACATAGAAAAATACAGCATCCAAGTTTCCCTTTTGTTTTCTATTCAGTTGTTGTAAGTATATTTTTCGCTATCTGGCTGAAGTGAGATAAGCGATCCGGCCGCTTTATATTATATATAATAACAACATTTATATTTCTTTTATTTTAGAGAGCCGGAAATCCCTGCAAATAAAGGATTCTCCGGGTTCAGAAAACGAAAAAGCTACTGCTGTCGAACATCAAATTAACTGACAGATAACATTCCGGATAAGTCAGAAGGCGAAAAAACGGAGAGTGGAGGCAACGATTGGGGGAATGCAGATACAGACGGCCGGATTCAGCCGCTAAGTCAGATGACGAAAAGAATACTTCAGAAAGCGATGCCGGTACAGATGACGAAAAAAATACCGGACGGTCCCGATAAGTATCTGAGTCGTTATGATCAGGAGTGATGATGTCAGACAACGAAAAAAATACTCCGCTCAGAAAGCGAAAAAAATACTTTTCAGACCGGATTCAGAAGGCAGACCGGGTGAAAGAAAACGAAAAAATTACTGACTGATGACGAATAAAGTACTGAAATCAAGCAGCAAAGGCAGATCAACAGGAAGGACAATTATTCAGATGACGACATTTGTACTGAATCATCATAGATCGCGAAGGTTTCCTGATGACGAATAATATACTGAAATCAGCCGCTGTTTCCTTCCTAAGGGCTGTTTTTCCAGGGAAAACAGGCATTGCACGGAACCAGAAGACGAAAAAAATACTGTAAACGAGAGGCGGTCAGAAGACGAAAAAACGACTTATGTAAATGGGGCAAGTACTTTTTTCGCCATATGAGAGCGAGATGACGAATAAAATACTGAAATTTAATGAAAAGTTAATCAGTAACTTTTTCGTTATCTGAGAGACAAATGGGAAAGAATAGGTTATTATCCTGTTAAAGTATTTTTGTCGCTTTCTGACAAAACAAAGGGGATATTGAAATGACAAGTACCAGTGTACGGAACGACCTGATCGAGGGCGTTGTCGTCCGGAAGAGTAATTCGCTGATCAATGCGAAATATAAAACCTCGATTCTCGGGAACAAGATCATCGCTGTTTCTCTCACAAAGCTGCAGCAGGAGCCGGGATCGAAGCAGGTAATGGCGACGCTGTATCCGAGTGAGATCAAACGTATCCTTGGTAATGAGACAGATACCAATATTTATAAGAAGCTGAAGAGCGTCAGCAAGCAGCTTGCCGGGAATATCATCACGATTGAAGACGGTCTCGGAAATTTCCATACCTTTACGATGATTACCAACGTATCCTATAAAGACCAGAAGCTGGAGATCATCTATAACCGGGAAATGACACCGCATATCACGAGTCTTCAGAAGAGTTATACTTCCATGGAACTTGCGACGCTTGTCTCCTTCGAGAAGAACAGCTCCTTCCGTCTCTATGAGCTTCTGAAGAAGGAAGCATACAAGATTGATACGACGAAATCAAAGTTCGTTACGAAGGTGTACAGTGTGGATGAACTTCGCTGCACGCTCGGACTCGTGAATCTGGATGCCTCCTATCTTCAGAGAGCGGTTTCCGATGGCGCGACGTGGTCGGAGTTGGTTCGTCTGGCAAAGAAGGAGGACAAGCAGTATGAGCGGTTTACGGATTTCCGCACAAAGGTGCTTGACGAAGCAAAGATCGAGATGGACGAGAAGGCAGACATCACGTTCGAGTACACCGTGGAGAGAGGAAACAGAGGCCGGGCGACCGACATCATGTTTATGATTTCCTGGAATATTCCGGAGGCGAATCTCGAGACCATTCACAAGAACAAGGTGAAGATTGAGCAGCTGAGTCCGGAGTACGTGAAGGTCGCTGAACCGGATCCGTTCGAAAAAGTCGCCGCTGAGGACAAGAAGAGCGGAGCGAAGAAGCTGCGGGAATATTCGGATATACTGACATATCTGAAGAAGAGCGGAATCCGCGCTACGAGCGGATTTACGATGGAGTATTACGATCGTCTGCTTCAGGATGCCAATGGAGATACAGACGAGATCAAGAGAGAGATCGACTACGCGAAGACCGGAGGAATGACGATCCGGAATTATTTCGGATGGCTGAGAGAGGCAGTGCGGAACCGCTACGCGGACAATGTCGTAGAAGCGGTGGAAGGAAGCACGGAGGATGCGGAGACTGCCAGGGAGCTCCACAGGGAATCTCATTCGAACAGAACCAAGGAGCTTGTATGGGAGCGATACAAGCAGAAGGATAATTTCCAGGATTTTGTGGAAAGCACGGGCGTACCGCTCGAGGCTATGGAGCTCGCCTTTGACATCGATGAGCGAATCAAGATGTATATGGATTTTACCGTCGAGAATATGCACGCATGAGCGTTAGAACGAGAAGCCGGTCACCGGAAAAGGATGCCGGCTTCTCTTTTTGAAAAAATGACAGGAGGATGTCGAAATGGAGAGAAAAATGATACAGCGCGGATTTTCCGGGACACGCGAACCCGAAGAGACCGCAGAGGAGCGCATCGGACGCGCGGTGGCCAGGAAGGCTGCCGCGGCCGGTATGGTACTTCTGAAAAATGAAAATCACATACTCCCGCTTCGAAAGGGCAGCGGTGTCGCGCTGTACGGTGTCGGAGCATCCCATACCATCAAGGGAGGAACGGGTTCCGGTGACGTGAATGAGCGTTCCAGCGTCAGCATCTATGAAGGAATGAGAAACGCCGGATTTGTGATCACAAATGAAGCATGGATCCGTGATTTTGAAAAAACCTATACTGAGGCGAGGCTTCGCTGGAGAGATGATCTGCTCGGCAGGAAGAAGGCAAACGGGGGAGAATATGATTTCTTCAGCGATTATTCGGAGCATCCGTTCCATATGCCTGCGGGACGGCCGATTGATCCTTCGAGGGATCTTGCAGAAGACAGGAATACGGCATTCTATATCCTCAGCCGGGTGTGTGGAGAGGGAGCGGATCGTTTCTGTGAAAAGGGCGACTATTATCTGACGGATGAGGAGCATCACATGCTGCGGGATATCTGCGGGATTTATAAGGATGTGATTGTGGTGCTCAATGCGGGAGGACAGGTGGATCTGTCATTCCTGGATGAATTTGCAAACATCCGGGGGCTGATTCAGATGGCACAGCCGGGAATGGAGGGAGGAAATGCCTTCGCGGATCTGGTCTCCGGAAGAATCAATCCATCGGGAAAGCTGGCGGACAGCTATGCGTTTCGCTATGAGGACTACCCGAATGAACAGAATTATTCCCACAATAACGGTAATACTGACACAGAGGAGTATAACGAAGGCCTCTATGTCGGATATCGCTATTTTGACAGCTATGAGATTCCGGTTCGCTACGGGTTTGGCTGCGGGCTTTCATACACCTCCTTTTCCATCCGTGCCGGCGAGATCTGTAAGGCGGAAGGCGGGGACACACAGGAAATCAGTGTGACGGCGACGGTCAGAAATACGGGAGAAACTGCGGGTCGCGAGGTCGTTCAGGTGTATGCGTCGCTTCCGTATGGAAAACTGGAGAAGGAGTATCGACGCCTGGCTGGTTTTATTAAAACCGATGAGCTGAAGCCGGGGGAAGAGCAGAAGGTTATGGTTGAAATTCCGCTGAAGACGCTGGCATCCTACGACGAGAAATGTGCTGCGTGGATTATGGAGGAGGGCGATTACGGAATCTGGGTCGGAAACAGCCTGGAAGGATCCCGGCTCGTCGGAGCCGTCCGGCTGGATGAGACCGCTGTGCTTGAGAAGGTCAGAAACATCTGTCCGCTGAAGACAGATCTGGAGGAATTTCACAGAGATCCGGAGCTGATGAAGAGACAGTATCAGGGATGGAGGAATGAGGCGGCCGAGAAGAGGCTTCCTGTTGTTCTTCTGCATGCGTCTGAAATCCGGAGAAAGACCGTTACGTACCGCAGCAACGCGGAGCTTGTCGAAACGGAGGCGCGCTCCTTTACGGATACGCTGACAAGAGAGCAGCTGATTCGTCTGTCGGCGGGAGATCCCGGTCAGGCGCAGGGGAGCAGCAGCCTCGGTTCTGCTGGGTTTACGGTTCCGGGCTCTGCGGCGCAGACAAGCCGTGCCGCAGAGGATCGGAATCTTGCGAGCATCGTGCTTGCGGACGGACCTGCAGGACTGCGTTTGATGCGCTATTATTTTGTCCGGGACGGAAAGGTCGTTCCCATGCCCTTTGAATTCAGTCTGGAGGGCGGATTCTTCGCGCCGGAAGCGGGGGAGATGAAGGACGATAAATATTATCAGTACTGCACGGCAATCCCGACGGGGACTGTACTGGCGCAGACCTGGGATACGGATCTGGTTTCCGAGGTGGGTGAGATTATCGGAAAAGAGATGCTCAGGTTCGGGGTGACGCTCTGGCTGGCTCCCGGCATGTGCATTCACAGAAATCCGCTTTGCGGAAGGAATTTTGAATACTATTCAGAAGATCCGGTGCTGACCGGAGAAATTGCCGCGGCAATGACGAACGGGGTGCAGAGGAATCCGGGCGTCGGAACGACCATCAAGCATTTTGCGTGCAACAACCAGGAAGACAACCGCATGAGATCGGACTCGGTCCTCTCGGAAAGAACGCTGCGGGAGATTTATCTTCGGGGATTTGAGATCGCGGTGAAAAAATCACAGCCGATGTCGCTTATGACCAGCTATAATCTGGTGAACGGCGTGCATGCAGCCAACTGCCGTGACCTGATCACAGATGTTCTGCGGAATGAATGGGGTTTCCGGGGTGCTGTCATGACGGACTGGACGACGACGATGCAGCTCCAGGATCCGAAGGGAGCGACCGCGGACGGATGTATGCGTGCCGGCAATGACATGATCATGCCGGGAGCTGCGTCGGATTATGAGGAAATCGGGAAGGCACTGGACAACGGGACGCTTTCACCGGAAGACCTGAAGGCCTGCGTGAGCAGAACGGTGTCGATAATCTGGCAGTCCGCCATGTATGAGGGAGCGGTGCCGTATCAAAAGTGATCTGACCGGTTTGAGACAATTATTAACGAAATCAGCCTGAGATATTAATTGATGAATCTGCCTGTGCGGGGTGAAAATCTGCTGAAGTTGCAGAAATAAGAAGAATATGTTACAATACCTTTAAAATTTCGTTTAAAAATTTAAGATTCAAAATGAAATAATGAAACGGAGAAGGTATATGAACAAACTCGTCAAGAAATTACTGTGTCTGTGCATAACCGGTGTGATTTCGTTCGCTGCGCCTGCAGCGACAGCGGTATCTTCCGCGGTGCCGGTGTATGCGGATGTATCTGTCGGAAATTTTACAGATGCGGATTTTAATATTTTCATCAATATGATCGGGGCGTGTGAGTCCGGAGGACTGGTATACGGACAGCGGGATTACGCAACTTACCTTTCTCTGGCAGACAGCTGGGGAGCGGAGCAGACAATTACCATCGGCTGGTGGTCGGCTTACGGGAATAACGGACGTGCTCTTCTGAACAGGATTTACAATGCGGATCCGGCTCTGTTCCAGAGCATTGATACGGACGGATCGATTCAGGCCATGCTCAGTCAGGACTGGGAGAAGCTGAAATGGGAGCCGTCAGCTGCTCAGAAGGATGTGATTGTACGTCTGATCACGACAGATACCGGAAAGAAATGCCAGGATGAGGCATTTAAGGAATTTGCGAAGATATATATTGAGGACTGTCAGTCGTCCTATACAGATGATGTAGCCGCCTGCATGATGTATGCGGAAATCGGCATGCTGGGCGGGGAGGCAGCGGCGAATCGGATCTTTAACAGGGTGGTGAATGATTATTCATCGAATTTCAGTCTGGACAATATCATGGCAGCGCTGGCGGATGATCAGAAGGCAAGTACAAATCCTTATTCGGTAAGCGGCGCTGTGTATAATACCAGGCACAGTCTTTTTTATCAATGGATTCAAACCTATCTTCAGCCGGCGGATCCTCAGGAAAATGGCGTGTTCACGGACGTTCAGAATACATCCCGGTATTATTATGAGCCGGTTTACTGGGCTTATCAGAATGGGGTGACCAGCGGGACGAGCAGTACGACGTTCAGTCCGTCGAATACAACGACACGGGCGCAGATTGTCACGTGGATCTACCGTCTGCTCGGAAATGGAGAGGTCAGCGGGAGTGCCGGCTTTACGGATGTTGCTCCATCCTCCTATTACTATCAGGCGGTGAACTGGGCGGATGCGCATGGAATCGCTGTGGGATTCTCAGATGGATCGTTTGGCGCAGGGGCTAACTGCACCAGGGCGCAGATCATCACGATGATCTATCGCTGTTATGCGTCCGGCAGCGGAAGCTACAGCAGCAACTTCAGTGACGTATCGGCAGATGCCTATTATTATAACGCGGTAGGATGGGCTGTACAGAATGGAATCACGAGCGGTACATCGGCATCTACATTCTCACCGGAGATCACCTGCAGCAGGGCAGATGCTGTAACCTTCCTGTATCGGGCGGCTTCGAAATTCTGAGAGAGAAATGACAGGAACGGATTTTTTTCATAAGATCATAGCTGATATTTCAGTGCCCCTCTGGGGGCACTGTTTTTTTACGCGAACAGTGAGCCGCAGCCGAATGCGAAGTATTCGTGTGCGGCGAGCGTCGCGATAGCGAGATAAAACTCGCGCAGCGTGTTTTATTTGTAATCGCCACGCTCTTGAAAGGATACTGACAGCATGATACAGCGCGCAAGGTGCGGTTATCTTTTCTAAGTGCCACGCTCTTGAATGGATACTGACAGCAGGATACGCGCGTAAGGTGCGGATACCTTTGCAGGCACCGCGTTTGGGAGAGAAAACAAAGAACCGTGTTCTCCTTCACAGGACCAAAAATGACCGTATTTCAGAATCCTTCCGGATATGATACAATGGCAGACGTAATGTCCTGCAGTGTGGCAGAAACCTCATTTTTATGAATGGAATATACGGAAAAATGCGCTGCTGCGGTGTGCATCGGAGAATAATTCGAATTTTGTGTGGAGACGGAGAAAGAATGAAGTACGATTTTACGTCGATTATTGACAGGCGGGGACAGGATGCCACCGCGGTGGATGCCGCCGGAAAGCGGGTCTGGGGATTTGAGCCGGGAGCGCCGATGAGGGGATTCGATTTTATCCCAATGTGGGTGGCGGATATGAATTTCAAGACCTGCCCGGCGATTACAGACGCGATCATCAGGCGTGCGCAGCATCCGTTGTTTGGATATTTTGTACCAAAGGACACTTACTACGACTCGATTATCCGATGGCAGGAAGAACGCAATCATGTGACAGGACTCTCGCGGGAACATATCGGATATGAAAATGGTGTGCACGGATTTATCTCGAGCGTGATTGATGTACTGACACAGCCCGGAGATCGGATATTTCTTCATCGGCCATATTATGTCGGTTTTATCGGAGATATTATCGGCAAGGGGCGGCGTCCGGTGTTCAGCGATCTGAAGAAGGATGAAAGTGGGATCTGGCGGATGGACTATGAGGACATGGAGCGTCAGATCCGTGAGAATCAGGTCCGGCTTGCAATTTTCTGCTCTCCGCATAATCCGTGCGGGAGAGTCTGGACAGCAGAGGAAATCGAAAAGGCAATGGAGGTTTTCCGAAGAAATGACTGCCTCGTGATCAGTGATGAGATCTGGTCGGATCTTACCTATACCGGGCATTCCCATGTACCGGCTCAGATGGTCAGTGAATGGGCCCGTGAGCATGTTATGGCGGCGTATGCGCCGAGCAAGACCTTCAATCTGGCGGGGCTTGTCGGGAGCTACCATATCATATATAATCAGAAGCTCAATCAGAGAATCACGGATTTTTCGGCAAATACCCATTACAATGAAATGAATGTCTTCAGTGAGCACGCACTGATCGCGGCATACAGCCGCGAGGGAGCGGAATGGACCAATGAGCTCAGAAGTGTTCTCGAGGATAACTGCCGCACGGCAGTTGATTTCATACAGGAAAATTTCGAGGGCGTGGATGTTTCAATGCCGGAGGGCACCTATATGCTGTTTCTGGACTGCACCGGCTTCTGCAGAAGAACCGGAAGAACGATCGATGAGGTTCTCAGAGCGGGCTGGAATGTAGGCGTCGGGTGGCAGACGGGTCATGCATTCGGCGGTAACAGTCATATTCGCGTCAATCTGGCTCTGCCAAAGACAAAACTCATGGAAGCGCTTGGCAGGATGCGGGATTATGTTTTCACCGATACGGATACAGAGGCTTATTTGTGGATCAATAAGTCTGATGAAGATCAGACAGACGTTGAGGGAGCGCGTTCCGGCGACAGCGGCATGCAGGGAGCAGATAAATCTGAAGGCTGTCGGGATACCGACAGATTGAATCGGCAAGAAGAAATTCGACAGAGAGAAGAGAAGGAAGCACGCTGTGACATGAAGAGAGGGAGCACGGAGACGGATGACGGAGAAGAAAGCGTGGATCCTGAAGAAAGTGGAGAGCCTGAAGAAAGCGGGGATCCTGAGAATTTCTCTGCCGGATGGATATACAATGATGACGGTCTGCTGACCGTTTCCGATGACAGAAATCGTGATATGACGGTGAGTGCCGTGAAGAGGATTCTGGAAAATTATCCTGTAGAGGAATGTCATCTGGCGGGATTTGTAAATGGAAATATCGTTGGGAACAAGGATATGGAGGAAGCGCAGAATTATTGCCGGATCCTGCAAAACGGAGGATTGAAGATTGCGGAGCTCTTCACGGAGGAGGAATGCGTGAAGCTGAAGCAGATCGGGATTTTCTGACACACGCTTTGCGGCAGGCGGCCTGTCTGCGTTTTCGAAGAGATAAAAGAATAAACCACATGCTGTAACCAGCGTCACATACGGTATAAGCTACGGATTGGTTATGAAAAATATTAGTAAATCAGAGACAATAGAAAAAGAAAATGAGGAGAAACAGTACCGGAGGATGACGGAGACGCCGGTCTCGAAGCTGATTCTGCAGCTGGCGGTTCCGACGATCATCAGTATGCTGATCACGAACATCTATAACACCGGCGACACGTATTTCGTCAGCCGGATCGGAACATCGGCGTCCGGGGCGGTCGGAATTGTATTTGCGCTGATGGCAATTTTCCAGGCACTGGGTTTCATGTTCGGTCATGGCGCCGGAAGCATCATATCCAGACACCTGGGCGCAGAGGATCCGGATGCCGCAGTAAAGTTCGCGTCTACGTCTTTTTTCGTCAGCTTTGGCGTTGGTATTCTTGCCGCACTGTTCTGTATGATTTTCATGAATCCGATCCTCCGCCTTCTTGGAGCGACGGATACGATTCTTCCATACGCGAGAGAATACGCGTTCTGGATTTTTCTGTCGGGGCCATTTCTGGCGACAAGCTGTGTGCTGAACAACATCCTCCGCTATGAGGGACGGGCATTTTATGCGATGATAGGTCTTACGACGGGAGGCATCCTGAATCTGATCGGCGACCCGATTCTGATGTTCGGCTTCCATCTGGGGGTCAGCGGCGCAGGAATATCGACGGCTGTATCTCAGATTATCAGTTTTCTGATTCTTCTCCATATGTTTTACAGCGGAAAGACCGTGACCTATTTCTCTCTCCGGACGGTCGGGAGGGCGGCTTCCGGACTGTTCCGGTGGAGAGTTCTCGGAAGGGATACCGCGGATATTGTAAGGACGGGATTCGCGAGCTTTGTGCGTCAGACGCTGAACAGTGTATCGACGGGATTTCTGACGTCTCAGGCATCTGCCTACGGAGATGCGGCGATCGCCGGCATGAGCATCGTGGGAAGAGTGGTGTTCCTGATGGCATCCGTCGCAATCGGAATCGGACAGGGGCTCCAGCCGGTAGCAGCGTTTAATTACGGCGCGGGAAAGTATCGGAGAGTGAAACGCGGTTACGGATTTACCGTGGCGGCGGGGACGGTTGTCCTGGGAGTCATCGCCCTTGTCATGGCCGTTTTTGCTGCGCCTGTGATCGCCTGGTTCCGGCCTGATGCGGATGTGGTGAAGATCGGAGCGCCGGCACTTCGCTGGCAGTGTGCGACCTGCCTCCTTCAGGCATGGATCATCAGCTCCAACATGCTTTTTCAGAGCATTGGAAAGAGCTTTCGGGCCTCATTCCTTGCCGGTCTGAAAAGCGGCTTCTGCTTTATTCCGCTGGTATGTATCCTTCCGAGGCTCTGGGGAATTAACGGAATTATTCTGGCACAGCCGCTCGCGGATGTAATTACGGCAGCGGTCACAGTACCGTTCATCGTTCCGTTCATGCATGAGCTAAGTAGATCAGAGCGCAAGACCGTAAGCGAATCCGGAAAGGTTTAAGTCTGGCGCTCATGCTGAAAAATAAGTATTTACGATTGCGGATCCGGCAGGGTATAGTACTCATTGAAAAGTAAATGGATCAGTCATTTCGAGGGGGAAATAGGTGAGCGTTAGAAAGCTCCTGTTTCTCCCTTATGTATTTTCGGACGGTGTTCACAGCACGGCCTTATACAAAGAAATGACATCCGGCATATGTACAGCAGAAAGGAAGGAACGAATCATGCTAGGTACCATTTTACTTTATGTGGGAATTGTTCTGATCAGCAATGGCCTGGCCGGGGTTCTTGAGGTGAAGGACAAGTCCATGGTTGTCATGAACATTTTCACCGGCGGGCTCAGTCTGGTACTGAACATCATTGCACTGGGATACGGGGTAGTCAGCAATCAGGGCATGCTCTGGTTTTACGGAAGTGCAACGGGGCTTCTGTTCGCATTCACCTATCTTTACTCCGCAATCAATACGATCTTCGGATTTGATCAGCGTCTGTATGGATGGTTCAGTCTGTTTGTAGCCATCAACGCGATTCCGGCGGGAGCGCTCTGCTTTGTCGGATACGGCGGGAACTGGATCTACGGACTGATCTGGTGGGCATGGGGACTTCTGTGGTTCACAGGATTCCTGACCTGCGGTCTGAAGAAGAATCTTGGAAAATTCCCGGCATGGCTTGGAGTGATTGAGGGCGTGGTTACGGCCTGGATTCCCGGCTTCCTGATGCTCGTGAATATGTGGCCGTCATAAACGGTCTCTTCAGATTCCGGCGCAGATTTTATCAATGGTCTGTTCGGACCGGCGGAAGATATTCCGACGCCGGTTTTCGACAGAGGTATCCGGTAACGGATACAGAGATAGAGCAGCAGAGTTTTCATCCTGAAAAGCCGGTGAATTGACAGCCGGCTGTGAGAAAAGGAGGTATTTATGCAACTGACAGAGCGTGAGCGCGAAAAAATGATGATCAGTCTGGCAGCAATGATCGCGCAGAAGCGGAAGGACAGAGGAGTAAAGCTGAACCATCCGGAGAGCGTTGCAATTATCACCAGTTATATTCTGGAGGGTGCCAGAGACGGAAAGACCGTGGCGGAACTTATGGATGAGGGAGCACGGATTCTGACCAGGGATGACGTCATGGAAGGCGTGCCGGAGATGATTCCGATGATTCAGGTCGAGGCGACCTTTGTGGACGGCACAAAGCTTGTCACGATCCATGACCCGATCCGCTGACCGGAGGATTCTCCTTAGGGAAAGCGGCACGAAGACAGTGACGCGGGGACTTATACATTTTGATGTCCCGGACACGGGGCATGCAGACTTACTGAGCACAGCAGAAAGGAGCAGTCTATGATTCCAGGAGAGGTTCATTTTGCGACAGATAAACCGGTTCCTTACAATGAAGGCTATGATGCAATCGAGCTGGAAGTAAAGAATGTAGGAGACAGAGCGGTTCAGGTCGGATCGGAATACCATTTTTATGAGGCAAACGAGCAGGGACTGAAGTTTGACCGCGCGAAGGCATATGGAAAGCGTCTTGATATCGCTGCGGGAACGGCAATCCGCTTTGAGCCCGGCGAGACTAGAACGGTACGCCTGATTGATTTCGGCGGAAAACGCAGAGTCTTTGGCTTCAATAACCGTGTGAACGGGTATCTGGACAAGAACAAGAAAGCCCACAGCACAGATCTGGAGGTGACGGTATGAGCTTTGAAATGGACCGGAAGCAGTATACACAGATGTTCGGACCGGCGGAGGGAGACAGTGTCCGGCTGGGAGATACCAATCTGTTCGCAAAGATAGAGAAGGATTATACCGTACACGGACAGGAGAGCAAATTCGGCGGCGGCAAGGTCCTTCGTGACGGAATGGGCGTCAGTGCGACGCAGACCAGAAAGGATAATCCGAAGGTCGCGGATACGATTATCACGGGAATTACGGTCATCGATTATACAGGAATCTACAAAGCGGATATCGGTATCCGTGACGGGAAGATCCTCGCTATCGGCAAGGGCGGAAACCCGGATATCATGGACAACATCGATTTCATCGTCGGAGCAAGCACGGAGGCGATCTCAGGTGAAGGGCTGATTCTTACCGCGGGAGGTATCGATCTTCATGTTCATTATCTTTCCACAGGCCTGGCTCATGCCGCTCTCGACAATGGTATTACGACGCTCTTTGGAGGCGGAACAGGGCCGGCAGACGGTTCCAACTCTGCCACAACCACGCCGGGCGCATGGCATATTCAGCGTATGATCGAAGCGGTTGAAAACGATCCTCTGAACTATGGATTTATGGCAAAGGGCGCCGGCGCGACACCGGAGACCATTGCAGAGCAGGTCGAGGCAGGTGCCGCGGCAATCAAGACGCATGAGGACTGGGGCGCTACGGCGGCGGGAATTGACAATTCCATCAAGGCAGCGGACAAGTATGATGTTCAGTACGCGGTGCACACAGATTCCCTGAATGAAGGCGGATTCGTTGAGAATACAATTAATGCCTTTGCAGGACGCACGGTTCATACCTTCCATACAGAGGGCGCCGGCGGCGGACATGCACCGGATATCATGATTGTTGCCGGTGATGAGAACATTCTTCCGTCCTCTACAAATCCGACCAATCCATATACGCAGAACGTTATCGATGAGCTCTTTGATATGACCATGGTCTGTCACAATCTGGATCCGAAGGTTCCGGAGGATGTCGCTTTTGCGGAGTCCCGTGTCAGAAAGCAGACGGTGGCGGCAGAGGATGTTCTTCATGATATGGGCGCACTCAGCGTCATGACCTCTGATGCCATGGCAATGGGCCGTGTCGGTGAGGTGGCGATGCGCTGCTGGCAGCTGGCAGACAAGATGAAACAGCAGAGAGGACCGCTCGAGGGTGATTCCGAATATGACGATAATAACCGGATCAAGCGGTATGTGGCAAAATATACCATCAACCCGGCCATTGTCAACGGCATTTCCGATTATGTGGGATCCGTCGAGGTCGGCAAGTACGCGGATCTGGTCATCTGGGATCCGAAGTTTTTCGGCGCAAAACCGAAGCTGGTTCTGAAATCCGGAATGATCGTATATGGCGTTGTCGGAGATGCTTCCTCAAGTCTTCCGACGCCTGAACCAAGAATGATGAGAGATCTCTACGGTGCTTTCGGCAAGGCAGTGCAGAGCACAAGCATCACTTTTGTATCCACCTATGCGTACACACACGGAATTAAGGAAAAACTTGGCCTGAACAAGATTGTTCTCCCGGTTCATAACACGCGCAATCTCACAAAGAGAGATATGAAGCTGAACAATTATGCGCCGAAGACGATCAGGATTGATCCGCAGACCTTCAATGTGACAATTGATGACGAGCTGATCAGCTGTGAGCCGGTAGATACCATTTCACTGGCACAGCGGTACTACTTCTTCTGAGAAGTACAGAAACAGGTATGATATTCCGGCGTGATATGTGCCGGCATGGGGCGGTCCGGACTGTCGGTAATGACAGCCGGACCGATCTCCATATATGGGAGGACGCTGTGACGATGATGATCAGACGGATATTGGGGCAATCGCAGGAACCGGTTTCCCTATATGGGCGGACACTATGACAGGGAGACATCGCCCGTAATATGCGTCATGCCTCGGTTACAGCTGGACAGTCTGACAGAGAGGAGCTGTATAGAATCATGATTTTGACAGAAGTATACGGGAATATCCAGGATATTCCGGATCTGGCATCCTGGCATGTGGAGACCGCTCTGGTGAAGAGTGATGATCTTCTGAAATCAATCCTGCGGGTAACCTCTGATCACGGGCGTGACTATGGAATCCGGCTTGGGGATGAATCACAGAAGCTGGAGAACGGATCTGCCTTTATGCTGGAGCCGGGAAAACTTCTTGTACTGAGTGTCATTCCGGATGAGGTGATCGTGATTACTCCCTCAGATATGGATGAAATGGGAAAAACAGCGCATATGCTCGGCAACCTGCATAAGCCGGTGCAGATCAGAGACGGCAGGATTACGCTTCTGATGGATCCGGTTGTGCTGAAGACGCTGAAGGATAACGGAACAGAGTTTACCGTGGAGAAAGTGCAGCTGGACAAACCCATGCAGTACGCAAACCTGACGCCGGGCGCGCATACACATGCGCACCACGCGGAAGAGCATTAAAGGTTTCTGCCCGGGCTTGCTTGAAAGGCAAGGCTTTACAGTATCTCTGCCTTTTGCAGACCGGATGCAGCAGAGTTTTTATTAGATATTGCAGAGAGGACAATAGCAGAATGAAAAAAGAGTTGCTGGAGGCATTTCAGATCTGTGATTCGACCTTTCCGATCGGTACCTTTAATCACTCCTTCGGAATGGAAAATTATCTGTCGAGGCGGGTCATCCGTAAGGCGCCGCAGTTTCGGGAGTGGTTGGAGAACTATTTCCGCTCTCAGTACCGCTATGGAGAGGGACTGCTGGTCATTTTATGCAGCCGCGCTCTGGATGAGGGACGTGAGGAGGAGCTTCTGAGATACGATGACATCATCAACCGGTCCGTGGCAGCAAGAGAGACGCGCGAGGGAAGCCGGATGATCGCTGTACAGATGGCGGCGCTGATCCGGAAAATTTACGGGGACAGATATGCATTTTTAAACCGATACGCGGAGATGATGGATGAGGACGAATACTTCGGCAGCCCCGCGATCGTTTTTTCTGTTTTTGCCCATGAAAAGGGAATTGACTGCCGGGATGCTTTTGAGCTGTACGGCTACAGTGTGGCTTCCACGCTTGTGCAGAACGCGGTCCGCTCCGTCCCCCTCGGTCAGAGAGAAGGACAGGTGATTTTGCATGACGTCATGCTCCTGATCACGGATCTTTATGACCGAACGTCGGATCTGGATGAGGAATATCTGGGGGCGAACATTCCCGGTCTCGAACTGGCGCAGATCTGTCACGAGACACAGGAAGCGAGATTGTTCATGTCGTAGTATATGCGAGAAGCAGGAATTCGAGGAGCAGTGAATCAGAGAATCAGGATACCGGAATCATCTGACAGGAATATGATCCGGCAGCGCATCACAGAGAAAGGACAATGAATCATGAAACGGGCAGTAAGAATCGGAGTCGGAGGTCCGGTAGGATCCGGAAAAACGCAGCTGATCGAGAGGCTTACCAGAAGGCTTAAGGATGAATACAGCATGGCGGTTATCACCAATGATATCTATACGAAGTGGGACGCTGAGTATATGGTATCCCATTCTGTACTGGATGCAGACAGAATCATCGGGGTGGAGACCGGCGGATGCCCGCACACGGCGATCCGTGAGGATGCGTCCATGAATTTTGCGGCGGTGGAGAAGCTGGAGAAGCGTTTCAACCACACCCTCGATCTGATGTTCATTGAGAGCGGAGGCGATAACCTCGCGGCAACCTTCAGCCCCGAGCTGGTAGATTTTTCCATTTACATCATTGACTGCGCGGAGGGCGAGAAAATCCCGGCAAAGGCAGGACAGGGAATGATCAAGTCGGATTTGTTTATCATCAACAAGATCGATCTCGCGCCCTATGTCGGAGCAAATCTGGAGAACATGCGGGAGACGTCCCGAAAGTTTCGCGGAGACGGTACCTTTGTGTTTACGAATCTGAAAACGGACGAAGGTCTCGAGGATGTTGTGCGGTGGCTGAAGAAGGATTGTCTTCTGGAGGACCTTGAATGAAAAGTCAATTTGACGGAGAAATCCGCCTCGGATTTACAAACCGAAATGGGAGAACTGTGGCACAGTCGACCTATCGCAGGGGAAATTCCAGGATTTCCGGGAATATTCCGGCTGCAGGCGACGTTCCCTATTACTTTCTGATCAGCACCGGCGGCGGTTTTACCGAGGGGGAGACGTACCTTCAGAAGGTTTCGCTTGAGGAACAGTGTCATGCGATTGTGACGACACAGACCCCGAACTATATCTACAAGTGCGACGGGGGAAGACTGACGAGTCAGAACAATCGGGTGAAGATCGGAAAGGATTCCTTCCTGGAGTATTATATTGATGAGACGATTCCATATGCCAGGGCAAGATTTCGTCAGAACACGGAGATCCAGATGGCTTCGGGATCCAGACTGATTATGACCGACGGTCTGACTGCCGGGTGGTCGGAGGACGAGGAACCATTCCAGTACCGGGATATCGGGCTGAAGACCGATATCCGGATGGATGGTCGGCTTCTGTTCCATGACTTTCTGCTCGTCAACCCGGAAGAGGATCATATGCATGAAATCGGATGCTTTGAGGGATCCATGAACTACAATTCCGCTGTCATCATTGATGAAGGTGTCGACGAGGCTATGCTGGAGGAACTGAGAAATTTTCTGAATCAGAAATTCACCGGTTCCGAGGAGGTCCGGTTCGGATTGTCTCTGCTTGATCGTTATGGACTTGTACTTCGTGTTCTGGGGAAGAGCATCGTGGAGAACCGCGAAGTCGTGTATTCAATGACCGGTTATTACCGGGAGAAAATTCTCGGTTATCCCCACTTTGCATTGAGGAAAAATGCCTGAATGAAATGCGCCTTTAGCGATTTTGAGTGTTGTCAATAGAGATAACAGGCATATGTATGACTAAGTGCCGGAAGTCGTTAATCCAGATCGGCTATCAAAAAGAATTTTGAAAATGGTTGATTTTCCGCGCAAAAGTACGCTTGATGAAAATAAGGGAATGTGTTATCATGAACCCATTGTGAGGCTCATTGCTCCTGGCTTCAGGGAAACATCCGGGCCGGCACAGAACAATAGAATAGAAAAACATGGGGAGCCGGAAGGCTGAGAGGTATCACATGAGATACGACCCGAGAACCTGATTTGGATAATGCCAACGTAGGGAAGTGCGAGCACTGGTGTTTTTTATGTAGTCTGTTAGGCGGTATCCATTTGGGTATCGTCTTTTTTTGTGTATAAGCTCTTCGAAACCACGAAGCACGGAGAAATCCGCAGTTTATATAGTATTATACCAGAACAGCTCTTCGAAACCGCAGACAGGAGCGTCACACGCGAAAAGCGCCAGTGACTTTATTCTATTTTAGAGAATTCGAAAGGAAGGACAAGGTTACAGATGAGAGAGTATCATACGCAGATGGAGGCGGCGAGAAAAGGGATCGTCACTCCGGAGATGAAGGCTGTGGCAGGGAAAGAGAGAAGAACGGAGGAGGAAATCCGGAACTGGGTAGCAGAGGGAAAGGTGGTTATCCCAGCGAATCCGGCGCACAAGGGGCTTGATCCGAACGGCATCGGCAGTATGCTGAAGACGAAAATTAATGTAAATCTCGGTATCAGCCGTGATGTGAAGGATTATGATGTGGAGATGAAGAAGGTTCTCAGTGCCGTCGATCTCGGCGCTGAAGCAATCATGGATCTTTCCAGTCATGGCAACACCCAGCCGTTCCGCAGAAAGTTGACCAGTGAATGTCCGGCGATGATCGGCACGGTTCCGATTTATGATTCCGTGATTCATTATCAGAGGGATCTTGCGACCCTCTGTGCAAAGGATTTTGTGGATGTCGTGCGTCTGCACGCAGAGGACGGTGTGGACTTCGTGACGCTGCACTGTGGGATCACCAGAAAGACGATTGAGGAAATCAAGGCCGGCAGGAGGAAAATGAACATAGTCAGCCGAGGAGGAAGTCTGGTATTCGCGTGGATGGCGATGACCGGCAACGAAAATCCCTTCTACGAATATTATGATGAGATTCTGGAGATCTGCCGGGAGCATGATGTGACCATCAGCCTCGGTGATGCCTGCCGGCCGGGATGCCTTGCGGACGCGACGGACAGCTGTCAGATTGGCGAGCTGCTCAGGCTTGGTGAGTTGACGCAGAGGGCGTGGGACCGGGATGTCCAGGTCATGGTGGAAGGACCAGGCCATGTGCCGATGGATCAGATCGCCGCAAACATGAAGGTTCAGCAGACCATCTGCAAGGGAGCGCCCTTCTACGTACTCGGACCTCTGGTAACAGATATCGCGCCAGGCTACGACCACATCACAGCTGCGATCGGCGGGGCGATTGCGGCGATGAGCGGCGCTGCTTTTCTCTGTTATGTGACACCGGCGGAGCATCTTGCGCTTCCGAACATAGACGATGTACGTCAGGGAATAATAGCGAGCCGGATCGCGGCTCACGCGGCAGATATCGCCAAGGGCATTCCGGGTGCGCGGGAACAGGACGATCGGATGGCGGATGCAAGGCGGAAGCTTGACTGGGATGCTCAGTTCAAGGAGGCGCTTGATCCGAATACTGCGAAGTCCATTCGGGACAGCCGGGCGCCAGAGGATGATCACAGTGACACCTGCTCCATGTGCGGAAAGTTCTGCGCGGTGCGGAGCATGAATAAAGCGCTGGCGGGAGAATATATCGATATTCTCTAATATATCGATATCCTCTGATCAGAGGATATTATGCGGGGATTTCACAAGCCTGCCGTTATCCTGGGGCTGACTTAAGGTCAGCAGCCGGCAGCACCGGACAGAGGTTCTGTGAAATCCCTGTTTTTTTCTGTCGCATAAATAAAAAAGAAAATGCTTTCCTACCGGCACTGGATTCTGTATACTTAAGGTTGAGAATCATGGTTACAGATTTCGCCGCGAGGCGGAAGCTGCCACAGGGCTGCCGCGGATGTTGGAATATACTGCAATATTTGCCGCAGCACAGAAAAGGAGGAGCAGTATGTGGACTAGGATCGGATTAAAAAACCGGTCAAAAGAGGTATTCAGGGGCAATTACTGGAAAGCTGTTCTTGCCGGACTTCTTCTTTCGCTGGCGATCGGAGGATCTTACAGCAGATCAGGCGGAGGAGCGTTATCCGGATTTTGCAACGTAATTTTGAATTATGATATCGTTTCCGGCAGAGACACGGATATTTTCGGATTTCATGCGGGACCGGGCGGCATTCCCGGCGGGATGTTTGGTGTGTGGCTGATGGCTGCCGGAATCATCTTTTTGGTGACACTGGTGATCGCCGTTATCGCGATTGTGGCCGATGTATTTCTGCTGAATCCGCTGGAAGTCGGGGTGCGGAGATTCTTTTATACGAATCTTCACCAGAAAGCGGAGCTTCGCGAAATCATGTACGGATTTGATCACTCCTACAAGAACGTGGTAAAGGTGATGTTCTTCCGTGATCTCTATACCTTCCTCTGGTCATTGCTTTTCGTGATTCCGGGAATCGTGAAAGGGTATGAATACCGGATGATCCCGTATCTTCTGGCTGAATATCCGGACATGCCGATGGAGGAAGCGTTCCAGATCAGCAGAAACATGATGTATGGAAATAAATGGAAGGCATTTGTGCTGGACCTTTCGTTTCTTCTGTGGGTGATTCTTTCGAGCATTACCTTCGGGCTGGTCGGTATTTTCTATGTAGATCCCTATATGGCGCAGACGAGCGCCGCGCTGTACGATGCCATCAAGATCGAGAAAAATCCGTTCGCGGGACAGAATCCGGGCGGTAATGGCAGCTTCGCAGGCATGTGGTAAACGGTCATACGATAATCTTGCCACAAAATGTATAAGCTGCGGTTTGTCTGCGTTTTCGAAGCACATATAGTTTTCGATTTTGGAGGTAATAGAATGTATCATTGCATACTGGCCAAATATAATGCGGAAATATCCAAAAAGCAGAAGGAAAATCTTCTGCCGGAGATCCGGGAACTGTTCGCGGGTCTCACCGGAATTGAAGGAATTGAATCGGTTGAGGTATTTCCAAATGTGATTGACCGGGCAAACCGGTACGATGTTCTGATCCGGATCCGGATGACACCGGAGGCGTTGCCTGTCTATGACGACAGTGAAATCCACAAAACCTGGAAAAGAAACTACGGAAAATACCTTGAGAAGAAGGCGATATTTGATTATGAGGGATGAGAATGCGTAGCAGATATGCACAAAATTTCCCGGTATTTTCACAAAAATTATAGAAGTAAGTCCTGAATTTCATGCAGAAGCTCCCGAAAGATTTGCATTTCAGTGTCAAGAGGATAAAATATCTATGTAAGGTCTCCGGAGAACCGCGGGTCACGGAAGGATAGCATACCGCATCAGTTTTCACGGAGCCTGTGACAATATTTATTTGGAAGTCGGCCGTAGATATCGAAGACCGAAATTGAATCTGAGGAGAGGCATGAGAGATGAAAAAGGCAAAGGTGAAATTCAACCGGGTCGAGGATATCGTAGCATTTGTTAAACTTGCCGGAGAATGCGCAGAGGATGTCACGGTCCGGAAGGGCAGAAGTGAGACGGACGGAAAATCAATCATGGGAGTATTTGCTCTGGGATTTGAACCAATAGAGATTGAGTTCACGGAGGGCAATTCACAGATGGAAGAGTATCTGAGCGCGTACGCATTATAATCAGCGTTCAGAAAGTGTGTTAAACAGACCTAAAAGATCGGCAGATATTTGTTCGGAAAAGGATAAATATCTGCCGATTTACTGTATAAAGCCGTCGTCAAGCGGGCAGTTTTTGGGCATGCGAAGCATGCACAGAAAACTGCATGCTTGAACGACGCTAACATGTATGAGCATGGAGCGGTGTGAAACACCGCGAGAATGCGAATATGCGCGGGCAGTGAGCCACACCCGCTCACACGAAGTGTGAAGCGGTGGGGCGAACGCCGCGGCAGACCGACGAAGTCGGTCACATGTGGCAGCTGCGGGAGTTGCGAAGCAACGGAGCAGCTGGCTTTATACAGTATGCGGCACGATATAATAATAAGCGGCACGGAAGCTGCGAAGCAGCGAAGTGACGCGGGGACTTATACAATAGCATAACTGAACAGCTCTTCGAATACGCAGACAGGCCGCCTGCCGCGAAGCGTGCGTAAGAAACTGTATGCGATTTCGAAGGCAACAGGAATGAGCACGAAGTGACGCGTAAGCTGCACGGAAGTGCGAATATGCGCGGGCAGTGCTCCACACCTGTCAGGAAAGGAAAAGGAAAACGATGGAAAATTTCGATGAATTATACTATCAGAGACCATATCTGAAAGAGTTTGACGCGGAGGTGATCTCCTGCGAATCGTGCGGGAAGGGCTATCACGTGGAGCTAAACCGGACGGCATTTTATCCGGAAGGCGGCGGTCAGCCTTCAGACCGCGGCATCCTCCGGACTGACGCACAGACGGTTATTCCGGTGCGGGATGTTCAGAAGCATGGGGATCACATTGTTCATACGACGGATCGGGAAATCGCCGTTGGAACTCAGGTACACGGGGTCATTGACTGGCAGCGCCGAATGGATTATACTACGGCACATTCGGGTGAGCATATCCTATCTGGTCTGATTCACAGACGTTTCGGATACGAGAATGTCGGATTCCATATGACTGAGGAATGCGTCACCATTGATATCAGCGGAGTCATGACCTGGGAAGAACTGATGGAGGTGGAGCGTGACACAAATGCAGTGATCCGCAGCGATGTTCCTGTAGAAGAAAGCTTTCCGGAGGGACAGGAACTGGAGACACTGGATTACCGGAGCAAGAAGGAGCTGACCGGGAAGGTGAGGATCATCACGATTCCGGGAGCGGATATCTGCGCCTGCTGCGGGACCCATGTGATGAGAACCGGCGAGATCGGCATGGTGAAATGTCTCAGCATGATTCATTATAAGAAAGGCGTGCGGATCGAGCTGGTCTGCGGCAGAAAGGCCCTTCTCGATTATGAGCGGAAGGTGGACCAGAACACGGAGATCTCCCATATGCTCTCCGCGAAGCCCCATGAGACAGCAGAGGCTGTCGCGAGAGTACAGCAGGAGCTGGCGGAGGCGAATCAGAAGCTCAACGACTGGATCGGTCGGTACTTTGACGGGAAGATGAAGGAACTCGAAAAGCAGGAGTCCTTTCTGATCGACTTTGAGGAAAATATCGACAGGAACAGCTGCCGGAAGTTCTGCGACAGGCTTGTGAAGGAATCCATGGCGCCTACCTGTGCCGTAATTACGGCGCAGGAAGACGAAAAGGGCGTCTATGCATACTGCATCTGCAGCTCAGCCGTCAATCTCAGGAACCTCACGAAAAGCATCAATTCCAGTCTTGAAGGTCGCGGCGGCGGAAGCCCAGAGATGATCCAGGGCTCTTTCAAGGCAGAAAAGGAGAAGATACAGGAGGTATTGACTGAGATCTTTACTGTATAAGCTCTTCGAAAACGCAGACGGGCTCGACATACGCGAAGCGTATGAAAGAGCGAGGATGCGATTTCGAAGGCAACAGGTATGAGGATGAAGCGCGAAGGCGCGGAATCCGAATGCCTGTAGGATTGTGGGAGTGCGAAGCACGGAGCAATCCGTAGCTTATACAGTATGAAAGAGAGTCACGCCGATTCATTCGTTTTGTCCATTCGTTTCTTTTTTCCAGAAATGATCAGTGTAACTATACCAAAACCGATCATAACAAAAATGAGCGGATGTCTAAAAATTTCTAATTTAAAGGTATAAAAGGCCACCGCAAGGATTACGATATTTATACAGATTGTAAAGATACCACTTAGAAACTTACATTTTATCGGCGCCTTTTGATAATACTGTGCAGACAGAAATAGGAACACACCGGTTAGCAGTCCTGGAAAAACATCGTACATTATTAAAAGAAACGGAAGAATTGTAATTGGATTATTTTTTATCAATAAATTGATAGGCGAACGACACAACAAGTCAATGAAGACCATTCCTTGTGCTAATGCAACAAACCAGAAACAGCAATTAGTCTGAGTCTTTTTATCTTCATCCAATTGGTTTTCCTCCTATTCTTATAATGGATATGGTCGTTAAAATAGTCATGGGAACTCTTTTCTCTGGTATTAATCTTTCACCTATAATCGTCGTTTCACGACGAATGATTCGGCGTTTATTTTAATATTTGACTACTTCTTATATGATGACAATACCATGGATTATTTTGCTTATATATAGGCAATATTCACACAATACATTAGCCCTTTTTAGTAAAATTATTAGAAGGGGGAAGCAATCCCGTAGCTTATGTAGTATCAAAGAGAGCTCTAGGAAAACGCAGACGGGCTCGACACACGCGAAGCGTGTGTAAGGGCCAGGATGCGAATTTTCACAAAACGTGTGTTCTGTGTTATAATCGGAGGCGGAACGGTTTTTGAGTTTCCTGCTGAGGGGATTTGATATGCTTGTGATAGAACTGCTGCTTCTGGCAGCGCTTGTGATATTTCCGGTGTCGCTGATCGCGGGTATTGTGAAAAAGAGACGCAGCGGCGACCGGCGAGGGTCCCGGATATGGATGATCGGATCGATGACGGTGATTGTCATCGGAACGATTCTTGTCGGTGTTCTCCCGGGAGGCGTTCAGACCGGTACTGGAGAGAACCGGACGGGAGCTGTTGGGACCGTCATCGACCGGATTCGGAACGGGACAACCGCCTCTGTCGGAGGGGCGCTGCCTTCCGAGGAGAAAAGAGCGGCGGAAGAGCTCACAGCCTTTGATCCGGATGAGATTCCGGCGTACAGCGGCTCGCCGTCGGTAGAGGTCAACGGGAATGTTCCTTTTTTCACGGATGAGGACCTCCGGACACAGGAATTTGAATTCTACAGCGACATGGACAGTCTCGGGCGGTGCGGAACCGCCTGGGCGGATATCTGTGTCGATACAATGCCTGTGGAGGAGAGGGGAAAGATCGGATCGGTAAAGCCGACCGGATGGCACACGGTAAAGTACAATGGGATTGACGGCAATTATCTGTATAATCGCTGTCATCTGATCGGATATCAGCTGGCGGGAGAGAACGCGAACAAAAAAAATCTGATCACAGGTACCCGCTATATGAATGTAGAGGGAATGCTTCCCTATGAAAACGAGGTGAGCTACGCGGTCACCGACTTTAATTTTCATGTACTTTATCGGGTTACACCGGTTTTTGAGGGCAATAATCTGCTTGCCTCCGGTGTTCTGATGGAGGCGGAATCCGTAGAAGACAGGGGAGAGCGAATCCGGTTCTGCGTCTACTGCTACAATGTACAGCCGGGGATCACGATTGACTATGCGACCGGTGACAGCAGCGGTCCGGAATTTACCGGTTCCGATTCTGCATCCGGAGGGAAAGAGACAGCGAAGCAGACGGAAGTGTCAGAGACACCTGCTTCGGAGCCATCCGTTTCGGGCGGGACAGTCAGCTATGTCGTCAATACGAATACAGGCAGATTTCATTATCCGACCTGTTCGTCAGTGGAAGACATTGCTCCGGGAAACCGAATGGAATGGACCGGATCCAGGGATGAACTAATCGGCAGGGGCTACACACCCTGTAAGCGATGCAATCCGTAGAATATAAACAACAGCAGGTGTGCGCAGTACCGGTTCCGGTTTAAAATGGAGATCATATGTTTCGTATCATTGCAGGAATTCTTGTGGCTTTTATTCTCAGTATAGCGGTTCTTATATATTTTGGGCTTTACGCGGTATTTCGCGCCGTGCTCTACAATACGAATGAACGGAAGTCCGGTCATGTTCCGCTCCCGACCGGAGAGGGATATGATCAGCATCAGGAGAGCATGCAGGAGCTGGTGGACCTGATGAAGGAGATTCCGTATGAAGAGGTAAGCGTTCGGAGCTTCGACAACCTGACCCTGTATGGCAGGTATTATGAGGTGAAAAAGGGAGCACCGCTCCAGATTCAGTTCCACGGATACCGGGGTGAAGCGATCCGCGATATGGCAGGCGGAAATCGTGTCGCCAGGGAACATGGGCAGAACACTCTGGTTGTGGATCAGAGGGCGCACGGGAAAAGCGGCGGGAATGTTACAACCTTCGGGGTGAAGGAACGGCAGGACTGTCTGACGTGGGCCAGATACGCGGCGAAGAGGTTCGGCCTGCAGACACCGGTCATTCTGTCCGGTGTGTCAATGGGCGCCGCAACGGTTCTGATGGCGGCGGATCTGAAGCTTCCGGATAACGTTGTCGGGATTATCGCGGACTGCGGGTATACCTCACCGGAGGCAATTGTCCGGGATGTTGGAAGGGCAAGGAGGTATCCGGAGGGAGTGGTCTGGTGGCTGGTGAAGACCGGGGCAAAGCTTTTTGGCCATGTGGATCTCGCAAGCTGCGGTGCCATAAGCTCAATCCGGAAATCCAGGGTTCCGGTACTTTTGATTCACGGTGACGCGGACCGGTATGTGCCGGTGCGGATGAGCCGGGAGCTGTATAAGGCGGCAGAGGAAGCGGGAGTTCCCGTCCGACTGGAGATATTCCGGGGCGGCGCCCACGGAATCAGCTATCTGACGAATGTCCAAAGATATACAGATCTCGAGATGGAGTTTACATCAGGGCTGATGAAACGGTATATCCGGGAGTATTCCGGAGAGAAAGAACCGGAGAGAGGAAAGATATGACACTGGAACAGAAAAGGATTCTGGAGGAGCAGGATGTGAGCCCGGAGCTGATCCGCGGCGTGGAGAGATTCCGGGAGACTTATACCGTAGATGACGCTGTCCGCAGCCGTGTGGTAAAACCTGCACTTCCGTTCTACGGGAAAGAGGTGCTGGAAATGGCGATCGCCGCTCTTCTGGAGGGACAGAATCTGTTGCTCACGGGCGCAAAGGCAACGGGCAAGAATGTTCTGGCGGAGAATCTTGCTTTTTTATTCGGAAGACCGGTGTACAATGTGTCCTTTCATGTGAATACGAGCAGCGCAGAACTGATCGGTACCGATACCTTCCGGAATAATCAGGTGGAGCTTCGGGAAGGAAGCATCAGCCTTTGTGCCCGGCATGGAGGGTTCGGCATTCTCGATGAGATCAATATGGCAAAAAATGACGCGGTTTCTGTCCTGCATTCGACGCTTGATTACCGGCGCAGCATCGATATCCCGGGTTATGAGAAGATTGACCTTCATCCTGCGGCAAGATTTATCGGAACGATGAACTACGGGTACGCCGGAACAAAGGAGCTGAACGAGGCGCTGGTATCCCGGTTCCTTGTCATCGACATGCCTCCGCAGACAGAAAGTTCACTGGAGTATATTCTCAGCCGCATTTTTCCGGACATGACGGACAGGGCGAGAGAGCAGCTGTCGGGGCTGTTTCTCGATCTGCAGACAAAAGCAGAGCACGGCGAAATCTCGGCCAGGAGTCTGGATCTCCGTGGTATTGTCGCGGCGGCACGAACAATCCGCCAGGGTATCTCTCCGTTTCTGGCGCTGCAGATGGGGGTTGTCAACAAATGCTTTGATACCTTTGAAAAGGAAATCGTTCGCGATGTTCTGAGTACGCGGATTCCTGCGGAATGGACGAGGAAGGATGTTTTTGCTTGAAGACTGGCATGGATGTATGGGAATCCTATCCCTACGAGCTGGAAAACAGAATACGGAACCTGATCTGGACGGTCAGCGGGGATTATAGTCTTGAGGTGAAACCGGATCTTGCGGAGTTTTCCCGATCGCCGGAGATCGCTATCTATAACGGGATCAAGCAGGGGGCTCTGGCGAAATATTTTGATCAGGATGCCATCGCGATGTATCTTCTGAAGAAGATTTACTGTCATGCGGATCAGAGAGCACTGATGGACACCGCCAGGCTGTGTATTGAGGAAGCGGTGGGATGGAGACTTGACCGGGAGCGCGAGGGAGTACGGTCTCTGCGGAAAAAAGCTCTGGAGAAATGGCTGTACCAGGACTTCGGAAGAATGTCCGCGTATCCGCTGGGACGGCTGATGGCGGCGAGCTGGAGAGAAAAGCTGGATGGCAGCTATCACGGCCCGGAGCAGATCATGCGTCAGCTGGACCGGATTCACCGCCTCCGTTACGTGGAAACTTCGGAAGAAATCATCGGCACGATTGACAGTCTGTATAACGATGTGGTGGATCCTTCTTTTTCAATGACGCTGACGGAGGTGCTTCAGGTAACACCGGAAGAACTTACCGAGTTTTCCTGGAGCGATTACCTGAAGGAGGAGCTGGAGGATGATTCCGTCCGCTATGTTATCGAGAGAGTTACCGCGGAGATGCTGAGTTCGGATGAGCCTTCCCGGGAGGGAAAAACGGATGAGCAGGCTCCGTCGGAAGGGGGAGACAAGATCCGGAAGCTTTTACTGATCGATGACAGCGTTCTGGAAAAATCCAGGGAGTATGTGCAGCGGAATTTCGGGAAATCCTATCTTTCGCTCTCAGAGGAGAAAAGAATCACAAGCCGGATGTGCAGGGGAATGCATTCCGACTGCGGGCTTTTTTTTACAGACGGGATCCTGAAGAACCCCGTGGTCCGGAACAATCAGTATGTGCTCGCGAGGGGAAATAAAGAGAAAACACTGGAATACTTCCGGACGAATTACAGGACAATCCGACACAATATTCAGATTCTCACGGATATGCTGAAGCGCGCATTCGCGCTTCGAAACGAGGAGGACAGCAGCCTGTCCGATTCCGGTCAGATCGATCCGCGGCAGCTGTGGAAGGCAGGGAGATCGGAGGACGCGAGGCTGTTTCGGAGAGTTCTGCGAAGGGACAGCATGGATTTTGTGGTTGATTTTCTGATCGACGCGAGTGGATCGCAGAGAAAGCGGCAGAGGGAAGTGGCAATGCAGGCGTATATTATCTGCGAGGCAATGTCGAATCTTGGAATTCCCATGCGCGTGATGAGCTTCTGTACGTTCTGGGATTACACGGTGCTTCGCAGATTCCGGGAGTATGGGGATGACCGGAGCGCGAATGAAAATATCTTTGAGTTCACTACAAGCTCCAACAACCGGGACGGCCTGGCGATACGGACTGTGGGGCAGGGGCTCCTGGAGAGAGAGGAGAGCAACAAGGTCCTGATTGTGTTGAGTGACGGGAAACCGTATGATGTAATGATCAACCGGCCGAACGCGAGAAATCCGGAGCCTTACGCGGGTCACAGGGCAGCCCTTGACGCGGGCACCGAGGTCCGCCGGCTGAGACAGAACAATGTGGCGGTGCTTGGCGTTTTTGTAGGAGAGGAGAGCGAGCTTGCCGCAGAGCGGAAAATCTTCGGGAAGGATTTTGCGTATATCCGGTCAATCGACCATTTTTCGAACACCGTGGGGAGATATCTGCTCAGGCAGATTGAAAATTAGTCTCCTGTATAAGCTGTGCGCGCTCCGCACCTTCGTGCTCCCGCGTCGTTACAGATAAGAAACCGGGAATTAAAACCCGGGGAGAGATGTTATGAGTGAGAAATCCGGATACAGAAAAACGAATACCAGACGCAGACGGCGCAGCAGAAAGAAACGTTTCTGGAGAAAGTTTATTCGTTTCTGGAGAATGTTCGGGCGGGCTGTCGTCTATCTCTATCATGCAGGCGGCAGGGTCGTGATCCCTGTGGCAGCCCTGATTGTGGTGTTTATCGCTGTGGGGACAATGGAACAGAACGAACAGATGGCTAATGTGCGGAAAGTAACGAAAAAGGATACCACGATTACGATCCGCAAGGATCTGGTGAGCGACCAGGTGGAGAATTATTCGGATGTAATCCGGAAATATGCAGACGAATACTCTATTGGCGAGTATACCGGGCTGATCAAGGCAATCATGATGCAGGAATCAAGGGGTGACGGAACAGATCCCATGCAGGCGTCCGCTTCCTTTTATAATGAGCGCTATGCCGGACAGACAATTACAGATCCGGATTATTCAATCCGGGCCGGTGTCCGGGAACTTGCGGCGGCTCTTGATGCTGCCGATGTCCGTGGACCGGACGACATTAAGGGGATTTCGCTGGCTGTGCAGGGATACAACTTCGGTACCGGTTACATTGAATGGGCCAGGAAGAATTACGGCGGCTACTCTGAGGAGAATGCTTCCACATTCTCAAATATGAAGGCATATGAAAATGGATGGAGCTCCTACGGTGATCCGGATTATGTGGAACATGTACTGCGCTATTATTCTTATTCCTATTCGCTCTCCGGCGGCAGTTCCGTGAAGGACGGAGACACTGCCGGGACATCTGCGCTGTCCTGAATAATACTCAGAGGGATATTCGATATTCAGAGAGATATTCGAAAGTCAGAGGGGTATTCGGAATTCGGAAGAGTATTCGATATTCAGAGCGGTATTCGAAAGTCAGAGGGGTTTTTGGGGTGTGAAACGGCGAGGCTAATGCCGCGACAGACTAACGAAGCCGGCGCGTGCGGCAGTGGTGAGAGCTGATAAGTAGCAGAGCGGATGGCTTTATCCACTATGTGGGCACACGCAGAAAAACGGCAGGATCGCCTTTTCGGAGATCCTGCCGTTTTTGGACAGATAGCCGCATAGGGCTTCCTGCACGCGTTTCTTACGCATTTCCGTCGATCATGAAGTTCATGAGCTTGCGGATATCTTCCGGATCAGAAGCGATGATCTCGAGCTCCGGAATAGCAGCCTCATTGGAAAAAATGTTTGCCAGGGATACATACTGGCTGAGCTTTGATTTCAGGTTCAGCGTGTCACCCTCGGCAGTAACCAGTTCCACTCTTCCCTTGCAGCTGTCTACGATTTCAAAAAATTTCTCAACATTCGTGATGTTATTGATTTTCATCTCTTATCCTCTCTTTGTCGTGCGGATTATAACGGCAGTCTATAGACCTTTTGCTCTGCTTTACGAATATATATGACGAATATATGAATGTCTTGTCAAAATCATCCCGATATCAGTCATTTTTTGCTGCTGCACACGGATTTACGGCTTGTCTGAAAGGCGGGGAAAGTACAGTTTGATGACACGGTCCGTCCGCAGACTTCTGAAGGCAGGTACTGTCCGGATAAAGGCAGGATATTATTCCCCGTACCGGATAATCGTTAACAGAAACAGCCGGGGCGGGCGGCAGGTGTATGCGCAGGTTTTGGTATGGAAGTTTATGGCGGTTTATGGTAGACTGTTTTCAAATTTGCAATGCTGTAACGGCCGGGGCAGGCTGGGATTTCGAGACGCGGGACGGAACTGATTAATGAGAGGAGAGATGCCGGAATGCACAGGATTCATCTATCACAGAGCGGGAAGAGATATGAGGCTCAGCGGATTATGGTGCTTCTTCTTGGTACATTTATTTACGCGGTGGGTATTAATTTTTTCATCGTGCCTGCGGGTCTTTATACCGGCGGAGTTCTGGGACTGTGTCAGCTGCTGCGTTCCTTCCTGACATCGGTTGTCGGACTCAGATTCGGGAGCGTTGACGTTGCGGGTATCCTCTATTATCTGGTCAATATTCCGTTTCTGATTCTGGCACACAAGCTGATGGGAAAGCTCTATTTCGCGAAGACAATTCTCGGTATTACAGCGGAATCCGTGTTCCTTGTACTGCTTCCGGTTCCCAGGCAGGCGCTGGTGGACAACCGTCTGGCTGCCGCTCTGATCGGAGGGGTAATCTGCGGCGCGATGATGGGACTGATGCTGAGGATGGGAGCCTGTGACGGAGGAATGGATCTGATCGGTGTGCTGATTGTACATCAGAGAAACGGGGCCAGCGTTGGACATGCTAACCTGTACGTCAATATTGTCGTATTTGCCATTATGGCCTTCAATTATCCGATTGACATTCTGATCTATTCGCTTTTTTCCGCGTTTATCACATCGTATGCGCTTGACCGGTTCTATTCGCAGAACATCAAGGAAGAATTTCACATCATCACACAGCAGGATGTAGAGGCTCTGGAAAAAAGCATCATCCGGGAGCTTCGCAGATCGGTGACGAGATGGGAGGGAAAAGGCGGATTCAGCGGAAATGATGTAAATATTCTCTATGTAATTGTAGACAAGTACGAGGCACCGAGACTGAGACGGCTGGTCCGTGAATTTGATCCGGATGCCTTTGTCGTTGAAAATTCCGGTGTCAATATCTCGGGTAATTTCGAGAAGCATCTGGAGTGAGAGACTGTTGTAAAGATCCGGACGGGAAAGCAGTGCCTTGCAGAACCGCTGGCTTGTCGGTCTTGTCAGCCGCGCGGCGACGGTCATTCCAGCGTTTGAAAATGATGTATGATTGGATGGCTGCACGTATGAACCGGAAGCCTGCGGGAGCGGTCCGTGTTCAAAGGTCCGCGGGACGGCGGGAAGGCTGGCGCTGCGGATTCGCCTGCGGGAGCGGTCAGTTTGACAGAAAAGAGGTCAGAGAAATGGAGATCAGAGAAGAAGTTCGCAAAATGAAGCGGGTCGCGCCGCAAGTCGCTTCGTCTACCCTGGAACAGAGAAATCATGTTCTGAAATTGATCGGGGAGAGTCTGGAACGTCATAAGGAAGAGATTTTCGCGGCGAACCGGAAGGATCTTGAGAGAGCCGATGCGGAACAGGTCGCGCCGGCGATTCGGAAGAGACTGAAATTCAGTGAAGAAAAGCTTGCGGATGTGGAAAAGGGAATCCGGCTCCTGATAAGCCTTCCGGATCCGATCCATCGGGAAACGCTGGTACGGGAACTGGATAAGGGACTGCTGCTGAAGCGCGTCACCTGTCCGATTGGTGTCATCGGTGTTATCTTCGAAGCCCGTCCCGATGCGCTGGTTCAGATTTCATCGCTCTGTATCAAGAGCGGAAACTGTGCGGTCCTGAAGGGCGGACGTGAGACGGCGGAGACTAACCGTGTCCTCTTCCGGGTGATTCACGAAGCCGCGGTCGCCGGAGGACTCCCGGAATACTGCATGATACAGGCGGAACAGCACAATGAGATCGATGAGCTTCTGGATTGTGATGACTGCGTGGATCTTCTGATTCCGAGAGGATCAAACCGTTTTGTGCGCTATATTATGGATCACACAAAGATTCCGGTCATGGGGCACGCCGACGGTATCTGTCATATTTACGTGGACAAGGACGCGGATTTTGAGAAGGCAATTCCGATCATCATCGACGCGAAGACGCAGTATACTGCCGCCTGCAATGCGGTGGAGACGCTGCTTGTGAACCGGTCGGTTGCGCCGGCATTTCTTCCGAAGCTTGCGGAGGCACTGCGGAAGGAGGGTGTGGAGATCCGCGGGACCGAAGAGGTCACTTCGATGATCGGGGGTGAGACCATCGACGAGGATCAGTTCCGGGAGTATCTGGATCTCATCGTTTCCGTGAAACTGGTGAATGATCTGGAAGAAGCGGTCGACCACATCAACCGCTTCGGATCTCATCACACCGACTGCATCATTACGGAGAATGATGAGACGGCGGAGCGATTCATGGAACTGGTGGACTCTGCCGGCGTATACCAGAACTGCTCTACGAGATTCGCGGACGGGTTCCGCTATGGGTTCGGGGCGGAGGTCGGGATCAGCACCGGAAAAATTCACGCGAGAGGGCCGGTTGGACTCGATGGGCTGGTGACCTACAAATACAAGCTGTACGGTCACGGCCAGATCGTCGGGGACTATGCGTCCGGTAAGAAGGAGTTCCATTTTCGGGATATTGTATCATGATGCCGGTTTCAGACCGGACAGGCATATCAGAGGATGTGCATGATATCTGGTACAGAATCCGGTACGGATGGAAAAATATGGATGATCAGATGATATGGCAGGAGGCTGTTTCCCTGAAGGAGACAGCCTCCTGCCTTCTGCGATCCGGATATTCATATTGAGGCTCCTGCGGGCGCTTGATGCGTGAAGCTCCTTTCTTTGGAGACGGCAGGAACAGCGGGTCAGGAAGGGGTCCTGTACGCTTCTTGCGTGCGCCGCCTCTGCCTGTGTATTCGAAGAATATACTAGTTACATTGTACAAAAATATGCAGACAGAAGGGAAAGTGGGATGATATAATTTAGAAGAATACATGTTCGATTTTATGGAGGTACTATGGCTGTACAGAGACAGAAGCTCAGAATGCTCTATATTTATTCGATTCTGCGGGAGATGACAGATGAGGACCACATCCTGTCCGCTTCGGAGCTGGGGAATATTCTGAAGGGGCGCTACAATATAGAGACCGACAGGAGGAGTATATACAGTGATATTGATACGCTGAGAGAATGGGGCGCAGACATTGTCATACGGAAGGGCAGAGACCACGGGTATTTTATTGGTGAGCGTGAATTTGAGATTCCGGAACTGCGTATGCTGGTGGACGCGGTTCAGGTGTCGAAGTCGATCACCGAGAAGAAATCCGGGGAGCTGATTGAGAAGTTGATCGGCTTCGTCGGAGAGCCTCAGCGAAAGCTGCTTGAGAAACAGATTATTCTGTACAACCGTCCGAAAGCAAAGAATGAGACAGTTTTCTACGTGACGGATGCCATTCACAGCGCGATCTATGAAAACCGGCAGATTACCTTTCAGTACGTGGAATGGACGGTGCGGAAGGAATATCGCTTCAGAAGAAACGGCGCCCGCTACCGCGTCAGCCCGTGGGCATTGATCTGGGATGATGAGAACTATTATCTGATCGCGTATGAAAAGGAAAGTGACATGATGCGTCACTATCGGGTGGACAAGATGATGAATCTTGAGATCGAACCTGAGCCGAGAGAGGGGAAGAATCTGGCGAAGGATTTTGATCCTGCAGTCTTTGAGAAGAAGACCTTCGGGATGTTCTCCGGGGAGGATGTCAGGGTGACACTGATCTGCGACAACCGGTTTGCGGGTGTGATCATCGACCGGTTCGGCATCGATTCAATACTGATCCCGGCGGGTGCGGACCGATTCACGGTGATGGTTCCGGTTACAGTAAGCCCTCAGTTTTTCGGGTGGCTGACAGCGCTTGGGAGCGGCATTCAGATTCTGCGTCCCGAGAGGACCAGACGGGCGTATCTGGAGTATTTGGGGCAGGTCGCGGAGCGGTATGATGCCGTGCTGGAAATTTCAGGGGAAAGGACAAGAAAGAAGGAAGGAGCGGAATCTTGAAATTTTTTCATTTATCGGATCTTCATATCGGTCTGAAGCTGATCAATCGGGATCTCGGTGAAGATCAGCGGTTTATTCTCCGGGAGATTGTTGAAAAGGCGGAGGCCGAGAAGCCGGACGCCGTTCTGATCGCCGGAGATATCTATGACAAGTCTGTGCCATCGGCAGAAGCAGTGGAGATATTTGATGACTTCATCTCCGGGCTCCGGAAGGCAGTTCCGGATGCTGAGATTATGATGATCAGCGGGAACCACGACAGCGCGCCCCGCGTGAATCTGTTCCGGAGAATCCTGAACAGAGAGCGAATCCACATGATCGGAATTCCTCCACAGAGGGAAGAGGATCATGTGGAGCAGGTGACCCTCCGGGATGAATACGGTGCGGTCCATTTTTACCTGCTTCCTTTTGTGCGGCCCTCCATGGTGCGGAATGTTATCGGGGTGAAGGAAGACGGAAGCGGATTCAGCTACGACGAGACGATACACCGGCTGCTGGACAGAGAGGAGATTGACACACGGGAACGGAATGTTCTCGTGAGTCATCAGTTCTACCTTCCGAAGGGAGCGAATGCAACGGATGTTGAGCGCATGGATTCCGAGATCCTGACGATCGGAAATATCGACCGTGTAACGGCGGATGTTCTTCAGAGATTTGATTATGCGGCGCTTGGACATATCCACAAGCCGATGCGGGTCGGCAGTGAGTATGCGCGGTACTGCGGGACGCCGATGGCGTGCTCGGTCAGTGAGGCCGGTCAGCAGAAAGGAATTGTCGAGGTGAATCTGGGGAGGAAGGGAGAGCGGTCTGTCTCCGTTCTTCCGCTTACGCCGCTGAGGCAGATCCGCATTGTGCGGGGAGATCTGGAGGAGGTTCTCCGGCAGGGATGCGAGGACTACGCGGTTGTGACGCTCACGGATATACAGGAGGCGGATGCGCTGGATCTGCAGGACCGTATACGAAGCGCATTTCCTAATCTTCTGGAAATCAGGAGAGAGGGACTGCCGGGGGTTGATTATCAGGCGGAATATACAGGAGAGGCTGTCATGGATACCTATGATCTCTGCTGTTCATTCCTGGGCAACCCGGATGAGGGGGAGAGAAGCCTTCTGGAGGATGTCATCAATACAGTGGGGGAGGAACTGCCATGAGACCGATCAGACTCGTCATGCAATCGTTCGGGTCGTACGGACAGAGAACGGAGATAGATTTCACAAAGCCGGACCAGAATCTCTTTCTGATTACCGGGGATACCGGGTCCGGAAAGACCACCATATTCGACGCGATTGTCTTTGCTCTGTACGGAGAGGCAAGCTCAAACCGGAACCGTAAGGACGGTGAGGAACTGCAAAGCCAGTATTCTGATATCCGGACAGAGCCCTATGTGGAGCTGACCTTTTCAGAAAAGGCGGGGACCGTTTCTGAGGAGTACCGGGTGCGCCGGGTTCCCCGTCACCTCCGAGCGCTGAAGCGCGGTAAGGGAAGCCGCATGGAATCGGAATCCGTATCGCTGGAGATGCCGGACGGATCCGTATATCCGCAGAAGGAAACCGACGCGAAGCTTGTCGATATTATCGGCCTTACAAAGACGCAGTTCACGCAGGTCGCCATGATCGCGCAGGGAGAATTCATGGAGGTTCTGCGGGCGGACTCGAATAAGAAAAAAGAAATCTTCCGGAAACTTTTCCGGACCGAAAAATATCAGAACATCGTCGACGAGCTGGCCAGGAGAAGGAAGGAGAAGCTCTCCGATATCGCAGAGGTCCGGACGGCCTGCCGTCTGGAGGCCGGACACATCGAGGTGCCGGAAGAATACGTGCGCGCCGGAGTGATACAGGCGGATAAACAGCAGGTGATCGACGGCGACAGACTGAATGTCGCGGAAGCGGAGAGCCTTCTGGAGGAACTTTCTCTTCTGAACGAATATATGAACTCGAGGAAGGAAGAGCTGGAAAAGGATTACAGGGACTCATGTACCTCGAGAGATCTGACGCGGGAAGCCTATGCGAAGGCCGAGGGAATTCTGCGATCATTCCGGCAGATGGAGGATGCGGAGAAGGTGCTGGCCGGATGCCGGGCGCATGAGGAGGAGATCCGCGCGGAAGGTGAGCTGATCCGGTCGATTCAGAATGCCATCGAGGTCAGACAGGTCTTCAGGAGCCTTCAGGAAGCCGCTCAGACGGCGGAAGAAACCGGGAAGGAGCTGAACCGGCTTGAGGCGGCGCTGCCGGATCAAAGAACGGCATATGAGAAGACGATGGATCTGGAGAAGACGGCGGATGATAACCGCCGGCAGGAGGCGGACCGGTTTACAAAGATAAGGGAACATGTGTCAAAAGCGAGGGATCTTTTTCGTCAGATTACGGAGGCAGGGGAAGCCGTAGCGGATCGGGAGAAGAAGGCAGCCGCATCAAATAAGGCAGCAGTCGCGGCGGAAGAAGAACGGAAGAGACTTGAAACGCAGAAGGAGAAGTGGACCGGGGAGAAATCACGTCTTGCGGATGCGGATGTGCGGTGGAATCTCTTCCGGGAGAATACTCTGACCGGATATAACCGGCTCCTCGAGGAGAAAACCAGGGTATCAGAGGCAGCGGGTGAGTATTCAGAGCAGAAGAAAACAGCGGAAAAAGCCGCGGAGGAATACAGAGATGCCTGGCAGGAGTATCAGAAAAAGAACAGTGAATACAACCAGCGGCAGACAGAGTTCCTGAACGATCAGGCAGGTTTTCTTGCCGCCAGGCTTGTCGAGGGCGAACCCTGTCCCGTCTGCGGGTCAAGAATTCACCCAGATCCTTGCCGGCTGCCGGAACGGCATACGAATCTGACGAAAGAGGATATTGACACTCTCGCGGAGGAGGTCGGGAATAGCAGCCGGATCATGACAGAAAGGGCAGCGGCTGCGAAGGCGGCCGCGGATCTTCTGGAAGAAAAAAGAAAGCAGGCGCGCGCCGGGCTTGAAGAATTCCGTAAGCATCTGATCGAGGTGATCCCGGAGGTGTCACTATCAGAGAAGCCGTCATTTATGGAGATGTCAGAAGCGATGAAGCGGTGGCGGAGGGAACTGGAAACGAAGAAGGAAGAGCTGGAGCGGTCGTATCGGAGACTTGCGGAGCTGAATCAGTCTCTGGAAGCCTGGGAGGAGCAGAGCAAAGCCCTCCTTCAGATCAAGGATGAGGCTGTTCGAAGGGCATCCGACGACAGGGCGGCTCTCGCCGCGGCGAAGGCTCAGTACCAGCAGCTGATGGAGCGCAGGGATTTCGAAACGGAGGAAGATGCCGCGCGTGTTCTTCGAGAGGCAGAGGAGAAGAAGCAGAAGGCGGAAGAGGGCTATCAGCTGGCAAGAGACGGGGCTCTGAGAGCCAGAGCAGAAAAAGAAAAGACAGAGACGCTGATCGCGCGGCTTGAACGATCTCTTCCGCAGCAGAAGAAAACAGCGAAGGAGCGGGAAGTGAGTTACCGGACGCTGCTCAAGGAGAAGAATCTGACGGAAAAGGAATGGATGAACGTTCTGGAAGAACATACGCGTGAGGAAGCCTCCCGTCTTCAGGAGAAGATCGAACGTTTCCAGCGCGAGAAGGCATCTGCACAGGGCGCGCTGGATACTGCCCGCAAGGCGGTCGGCGGTCAGACGAAACCGGATCTGGATGCGCTTGGCAGGAAGAGAGATCAGGAAGAAGAGAGGTATCGCAGGGTTCAGGCAGAGAGAGAACGTGTCAGGGAGATCTTCCGGGCGGATTCTGCGGCATACCGGAAGCTTGCGTCCGTTCTGCGGGAGCGAGGAAGAATCGCGGAGGAATTTTCGCGGATTGACAGCCTGTACAATCGCCTTGCGGGGAAGGTGACCGGTGCGAGAATGGATATCGAAACCTTTGTTCAGAGATATTATCTTCGCAGGATTCTGCACGCGGCGAACATCCGGTTCTCGGAAATGTCAGCGGGACAGTACGAGCTGCGGATGGTAGAGGATTCGATGGCGGGAGAGGGGAGAAACCGTGGGCTGGACCTCATGGTCTACTCCTTTATCAACGGTCAGGAACGGGAGGTGCGGACACTTTCCGGAGGGGAATCCTTTATGGCAGCTCTTTCACTGGCACTCGGCCTCGCGGATCAGATTCAGGAAAGCTCCGCCTCGATCCATCCGGACATCATGTTCATCGACGAAGGGTTCGGATCGCTGGATGACCATGCCAGGGACCAGGCAGTGCGTGTTCTCAAGGAGATGGACGGCGGAACGAAGCTGATCGGCATCATTTCGCATGTGACAGAACTGAGACAGGAGATCGAGGATCAGCTGCAGGTGGTGAAGGATGACAATGGAAGTCATGTGAGGTGGAGAATCAGCTGAGCGTATGGATCCGTGGCTTATTCAGCGTGCAGTGCGATATATTGCATGGCTGTTTCCTGTATTCGTGGCTTGACTTATATAGGATCTTGTTGTAGGATTTTTACAAAAGTAAGTTTAAGCTAACATTTTTACAGGAGATGAGCAGGAATTCGTATGGCAGCAAAAACTGATAAGACAAGCATAGAAAAAGAAAAGAGAAAGACACTGAGAGATCTGGAGATCGGCGAAACCGGGCGGATCACCAGAGTTGGAGGTGAAGGTGCGCTTCGGCAGCATTTTCTGGATATGGGACTGATTCCGGATGCAGAGGTCACGCTGGTGAAGTACGCGCCGATGGGCGATCCTATGGAGGTGAAGATTCACGGGTATGAGCTGACAATCCGGCTTTCGGATGCAGAGCAGATCGATCTGGTACCGGTGAATCGCGCGGTATCCGCGGATGACGAGGCGAAGAGAAGACGGGAAGAGCAGCGCAGATATGAGCACCCGGGACTCGGAGAGGGAGGCAAGTACCATGTGAAGGCCGGAGAGCATCCGCTCCCGGCTGATAGAACCCTGACCTTTGCGCTGGCCGGAAATCAGAACTGCGGCAAGACAACATTGTTCAATCAGCTGACCGGGGCGAACCAGCACGTGGGGAATTTTCCCGGGGTTACAGTGGACCAGAAGAGCGGGCCAATCCGGAATCATCCGAACACGAGTGTCACAGATCTTCCCGGGATCTATTCCCTTTCGCCTTATACAAGCGAAGAGATCGTTTCCCGGCAGTTTATTCTGAATGAGCATCCCACGGGCATCATCAACATCGTAGATGCTACGAACATCGAGCGGAATCTGTATCTCACGATGCAGCTGATGGAGCTCGATGTTCCGATGGTTCTTGCCTTGAATATGATGGATGAGGTACAGGGAAACGGCGGCTCCATCCATATCAACAAGATGGAGGAGATGCTTGGAATTCCGGTTGTGCCGATCTCTGCCGCGAAGAATGAGGGTATTGAGGAGCTGATCGAGCATGCACTGCATGTGGCAAAATATCAGGAGCGGCCCGGAAGGCAGGACTTCTGCAGTGAGGACGAGGACGGCGGAGCGGTACACAGATGCATCCATGGAATCATGCATCTGATCGAGGACCATGCGGAGGCAGCCGGTATACCGATGCGGTTCGCGGCAACGAAGCTGGTGGAAGGAGATCAGAGAATTGAGAATGCCCTGAAGCTGGAGCAGAATGAAAAGGAGATGATCGAGCACATCATCATTCAGATGGAAAAGGAAAGGGGTCTGGACCGCAAGGCAGCGATTGCCGATATGCGGTTTGATTTCATCCGGCATCTGGTAGATGAGACAGTAGTTAAGCCGAGAGAGAGCAAAGAGCGGCTCAGAAGTCAGAAGATTGACCGGATCCTGACGGGAAAATACACAGCGATACCGGCATTTGTCGGTATAATGGCATTGATTTTCTGGCTTACATTCAATGTGATCGGAGCGTTTCTTCAGGATGCGATGGCAAGGGGAATAGACGCTCTGACTGTAGTGGTTGATCATGCGATGACTGCAGCCCATGTCAACGAGGTCGTGCATTCTCTTGTCATCGACGGTATTTTCACGGGTGTCGGAAGTGTGCTGAGCTTTCTTCCTATTATTGTGACATTATTCTTTTTCCTGTCTCTTCTGGAGGATACGGGATATATGGCACGGATTGCCTTTGTCATGGATAAGCTGCTGCGGAAGCTGGGACTTTCAGGCCGAAGCATTGTTCCGATGCTGATCGGATTCGGCTGTACGGTGCCTGGTGTCATGGCGAGCCGTACGCTTCCGTCAGACCGTGACCGGAAGATGACCATCATGCTCACACCGTTTATGAGCTGTACGGCAAAGCTCCCGATCTACGGATTCTTCACCGCGGCATTTTTCCCGGGGAAAGGCGGTCTGATCATGGTCGGACTGTATTTTCTGGGAGTGCTTACCGGTATTCTTGTCGCACTGCTTTCAAAGGGCACGCTGTTCCGGGGAGAACCGGTTCCGTTTGTCATGGAGCTTCCGAATTACCGGATGCCCGGCGCCAAGAGCGTTCTGCAGCTTCTCTGGGAGAAGGCAAAGGATTTCCTGCAGAGAGCATTTTCCATTATCTTTATTGCGAGCATTGTGATCTGGTTCCTTCAGACCTTTACCCCGCAGTTTCAGGTTGCGGCGGATTCATCCAGGAGTATCCTCGCGATTATTGCCGGAGGAATTGCACCGATTTTTGCGCCGCTCGGATTCGGCGACTGGAGAATTTCTACAGCGCTTATTTCCGGTTTCCTCGCAAAGGAGAGTGTGGTTTCGACGTTGAATGTGCTGTTTGGAAGTACAGCTGCTCTGCTTAAAACGCTTACACCGTTGGCGGCTGCTTCGCTTCTGGTGTTCTGCCTTTTGTATACACCCTGTGTTGCCGCCATCACATCGGTTCGCAGGGAACTCGGAGGAAAATGGGCGGTTGGAATGGTGATTTTCCAGTGCGTCATTGCCTGGCTGATGGCGCTCCTGATTCACGGAATCGGTGTGCTGGCCGGGATTGGCTGAATCTAACACGCCGTGAGCAGGAAATTCCTACCTCTATAGTAGGTGGCGGGATGAATCGCGATAAACACGGCGTTCTTTTGACCTTGCCGGAACAGCGGCTTCTGAACAAATTGTGAAATGGAACCGGTCGGCTTGACTTTTTTTCGCAGGATGCTATATTATTATTTAACACGAATAGATAGCGTACAATTTATTCCGCGTTTAATACGAGGAATTTCCAGAAGAAGAGGAGCAGACTTTGGATAATAAGCAGAAGAGATTAGAAAGGTTAAGAGTTCTCGGAGGAATAGCGGGAGCGGTCGGTATAGGCCTGATTGTTCTTGGATTTCGTGAGGCGGGTATCAGTACTGTAAGATACATCGGATTTCAGATGATCGGTGCGGTTCTCCTGTTGCTGGGAATCACGCCGGCGATTCTTTACCGTCAGCAATACGGGGAGAACAGCGCTGCGGAGCAGAATTCTTATTCTTCCGGAGCAGAGCAGGTGCAGGAGGATACGAGCTGGATTCCTGTCGGGGGCTGGATCTTTGCGGACGTAATCGGAATCACGAGAAACCTCCGTGCAGATGCCTCTTCCGGGGTTGAGTACTATGTGATCTGCAGATATCGCGATTTCAAGGAACATGTAGAGCACACCTTCACAAGCCGTTCCATGAAGGAATATCCCGGAAAGGAGATCATTGGCAAGCGTGTAAAGGTCTTCTTTCATTCCAAGGATCCGGGAGACTATACCGTGGATCTGAATACCATTGAATGAGAATGAATCATATAAACTGAATGATAGATTGTTTTAAGATGCCGCCGGACCCGTCAGGGTCCGGCGGCATCATTTGTTATCTTTTTTCTGTTATGTGACCTTGTCACAGAAATGTCCCGCAAGAAGGTATAGAGTAAGTGTATCAGAAAGCGTTGAATCCTATTCAAGACCCGGTCGGGCAGAAAGGAGCTTATCATGGCGGAAATAAAAATCACGAAGAATAATTTTCAGAGAGAGGTTTTGCAGTCCGAGGTACCGGTTTTGTTGGATTTCTGGGCAGCCTGGTGTGGACCCTGCCGGATGCTTTCCGGGGTTATTTCGGAAGTGGCTGCGCAGGCAGAGGGAAAATACAAGGTCGGCAAGGTAAATGTGGATGAGGAACCGGAGCTGGCATCGGCATATCGGATTTCCAGTATTCCTACCCTGCTTGTTCTTAAGAGCGGAAAGGCAGTGGCGAGCGCAGTTGGTGTCCAGCCCAGGGAGAATATTGAAGATTTGCTTGGTCTGTAATGCTGCACGGAGACAAAGAAAACAGACGGACTGTGGCAATACCCGAAGAAAAAAGTATGGTATGAAGCCGGTAGAAAAGGAGACAAAAATGAATAAAACTGTGATTATCGGAGGAGTGGCAGCAGGCGCAGGCTGTGCTGCCCGCCTGCGAAGACTGGATGAGAACGCGGAGATTGTTCTTCTGGAAAGAGGACCGTATATTTCCTACGCAAACTGTGGGCTGCCGTATTATGTCGGAGATGTGATCAAATCAAAGGATGCGCTTCTGGTGACAAAGGAAGAGGTTCTTCGGGAGAGATTCCGGGTAGATGTAAGAACTCGGAATGAAGTAACAGCAATTGATAGGAAGCAGAAGAAGATTGCGGTGACTGATCTGGCTTCGAACCGTACGTATGAGGAGGACTACGACAAGCTGGTCATTGCGACAGGATCTTCTCCGGTGCGCCCTCGAATTCCGGGAATTGATTCGGAACGGATTTTCACGCTCTGGACAGTTCCAGATGCAGAAAAGATTCGTGAGATGGCTGCAGACGGCCGCAGCAGCAGGGCTATTGTGGTAGGCGGAGGATTTATCGGACTGGAGACAGCAGAGAATTTGCGAAAGGAAGGCCTGCAGGTCTCTATTGTGGAAGCGCTTGATCAGGTTATGGCCCCATTTGACCGGGAAATGGCAATGCTTCTGGAAGAAAATATCCGGGAGAACGGGGTGGATCTTTATCTGTCTGATGGGGTCGCTTCGTTCCGGACGGAGGAGCAGACGGTATTTGTAAAGCTGTCGAGCGGAAAAGAGCTTTCTGCGGATTTTGTGGTTCTTTCTATAGGCGTGCGCCCGAACAGTCAGCTTGCCATACAGGCCGGGCTGATGTGCAATGAAAGAGGAGGAATCTGCGTAGATGAGCAGCTTCATACATCGGATCCGGATATTTATGCTGCCGGGGATGTGATAGAGGTTACCGATCCGGTCTTCGGAGAGAAGACAATGATTCCGCTGGCGGGTCCGGCCAATCGGCAGGCCAGGATTGTGGCGGACAATATCGCCGGGGGAAAGGAGAGCTACAGAGGAACACAGGGAGCTTCCGTTGCCCGTGTGTTTGATCTTACGGCTGCTTCTGTCGGGGCAGGAGAAAAGAAGCTGATTCGCCGCGGTATGGTCCGGGGAAAGGACTATGAGAAGGTTGTGATCACCCAGAATTCTCACGCAGGATATTATCCCGGCGCGATTCCTATGATCCTGAAGCTGTTGTTCTCTCCGGACGGAAAGAAGATTTTTGGAGCCCAGATCGCAGGCGGAGAGGGTGTTGACAAGAGAATTGATACCATTGGGACGGTCATGCAGCTGGGAGGCGGAATTGCAGAGCTGAAAAATCTGGAACTGGCGTATGCGCCGCCTTATTCCTCCGCCAAGGATCCGGTGAATATGGCAGCTTTTGCGGCGGAAAACGTGATCCGAAAGCTGGTGGCTTTTTCTGAATGGGACGATCCCAAACCGGATGCCGGGGAGATCATTCTGGATGTCAGGGAAGAGGCGGAGAGACTTGCGTGGGCTCCGGCGGAATCCGTGAACATTCCTCTGGGAGAGCTTCGAGGTAGGCTGAATGAGCTGGATCGGAAGAAATCGTATATTGTGATGTGCGCGGTTGGCGTGCGGGCGTATACAGCGGCGAGAATCCTTTCACAGCACGGGTTTGAGCATATTAAGGTTTATCCGGGAGGCGCCAGACTTTTCCGTTCTCTTCATCCGGACTGCGAAGACGGGGGCAATGCCGGCAATGGAAGAGCAAAGGACCGTTTCGATGCGTTGGATGACAGAAACCCGGAAACCATGCACACAGATAGAAAAACAGGACAGGCGGAAGCGGAATCCGGCGCGAACGAGACAGAGGGCTGCAAGAAGAGGAAACAGGCGAAGCAGATCCGCATTAACTGTTCGGGGCTTCAGTGTCCGGGACCGATTATGGAAGTCTATCGCGCCATGGAAAAGATGGAAAATGGTGACCTTCTGGAGGTGACTGCATCGGATCCGGGCTTTGCAAAGGATATTATTTCATGGTGCCGCCGCACGGGGAATACACTACTGTCCAATGAGAAAAAGGGGACGGACTATGTGGCTGTTTTGTGCAGGGGAAACAGCACAGGGTCGGCTGTGCCGGTTCCGGGAAGCAGTGTTCCCACATCCGAGGATCATGTTATAATGAATAATACACCGCAGGGAAAGACGATCATCGTTTTCGACGGTGATATGGATAAGGTTCTGGCTGCGTTTATCATTGCCAACGGGGCCCTGGCTATGGGACGCCCGGTCACCATGTTCTTCACTTTCTGGGGACTTACGGCACTGCGGAAGCCGGAGGCGCCCGGTATCAAAAAGGCACCTGCAGAGGCGATGTTTGGAAAAATGCTTCCGAAGGGGGCAGGAAAGCTGAAGCTGTCCCATATGAACATGGGCGGGGTCGGAACAGCCATGATGCGCCGGATTATGCAGGATAAGAACATTGATTCCTTAGAGGACATGATGAAAAAGGCTATGGAAAACGGCGTAAAAATCATAGCCTGTTCGATGAGCATGGATGTGATGGGGATACGGAAAGAGGAGCTGATTGACGGTGTGGAAATCGGCGGGGTTGGCACTTACCTTGGAGATGCTGAGGAGTCGAATGTGAATCTTTTCATATAATCACGGAAGCTGGAAGAGTATTTGAAACAGAAAGAGTCTGTTAGCGAGAAATGCCGGAAGAGTATGTGAAAGGGAGCAGCGTATATGGAGAATAACGGACAGAAGCAGGATATACCTGCAAAAATGAAAAATGCAGAATTGATAGCTGCGCTGCCGTTTTGGAGCAGGCTGACAAAAGCGGAGCAAGAACTGGTTCGTGAGCATATCATACTCCGCATTTTCGATAAAGGCAGCACGGTTTTTTCACGTGGAAATGAGTGCCTGGGTTTTATACGTATCCTTTCCGGATCTGTCCGGACATTTCTGACGTCAGAAGAGGGACGGGAGATTACACTATATCACCTGCGTACCGGAGAGGATGATGTCCTCTCCGCGTCCTGCGTTGTGTCGCAAATTACCTTTGACACGCAGATGGAGGCAGAGGAAAGATGCCGGATTCTGATTGTTCCTGCCCATGTGCTGGCAAGGCTGAAGGAGAGTAATATCTATGTCCGGTGTATGATTTACGAGCTGCTTTCAAGGCGCTTTTCGGACGTGACATGGACCTTTCAGGAAGTGCTGTTCCTGCGTATCGACCAGCGCATAGCCGCCTGGATCGTGGAGATATGTGAACAGACCGGGAGCACGGAAATCACGGTCACACACGATCAGATTGCAAAAGATATCAATTCTTCCAGAGAGGTCGTGGCGCGGATGCTGAAGCGGCTCGCTGACGAAGGAGTGATCCGCGCCGGCAGAGGAAGAATACAGGTTACAGATATTGCGATGCTGAAGAATTTGCGTATGAACTACAGGAAGGAATAAAGGGCAGCTTTTTTCACAAGACGTTCTTATGACCGGTAATGATGCTGTAAGAGATGATCATTACCGGCGGTTGGAATTAATCGGAAGTATCTCCGTTCATAATAGCAGCGTAACGCAGAAGCTGCTTCATAGAATTTATTCCGAGCTTGCTGTAGATATTGCGGTTATGGTAGCGGAGGGTGCTTTCCTTGATGTTGTTTTCCTCCATAATCTCTTTGGTTCCCTTTCCGGACAGATAGAGGAGGAAAATTTTCTTTTCGGTCCGTGTTAAGGTGTTCAGTCCGTTCAGAAACAGCTGATAGCTTTCCGGATCCACTTCTTTTTTACGTGCGTACACCAGGCGGGAGAGTTCCCGCTTGGCATCATCATATTCCCTGTTCACACGGCTGAGCTCTTTGCGGGCGTTTTCTATTTCATTTTCCAACGCGGAGGTTTCCGCTTTCCTGTCATTTTCTATTTCCGAGAACAGAGTAAATAGCTCAGCGATTTCGGGAATCATTTCAGCTGTGTCTGTTTGCTCTCTGTTCTTCAGCTGTTCGAGGTTTTTCAGAATCGGGTTCAAAAGACGCCGGCTGAAATAACGGCAGCAGAGCAGAGAGAGACAAAGGAGGACAGCGAAGATCAGAAGGACCTCGGCGGCTTCACGGAAAACCATCTGCTGATAATCACGAAGCGGAATGAGGATATAAGCGCGGAACCACTCATTGAGCCCGGCAAGCTTTACCTTCTCTGTGATTCCAAGATAGGAAGTAACGCGGTCCGTACAGAGTACCTGCTTTTCGGAGAGCTTTTTGGTGACGGTCAGCGTACCGGCAGGGGCAAGGTAGTATCCGTCGGTGGTTCCGCAGGACATAGAATTTGCTGGATCAATTTTCAGAGTGCCGGAGTTCTGTCCTTCCGGAGCATTGTGAATATCTGCAAGAATGCAGGTGAGATGACTCAGGGTAGTGGGCTGGGCTATTTTCTGTCGAAAAAAGCTGTCATTCACCTCAAAGCCGCAGACGCCGATAAAAGTTCCGTCAGGAGAAAAAAGCGGAAACAGCAGGAGCAGTACCTTATCCGAGGTTCCGGGCAGGACAAAAATATCACTGAAGCTGCAGGTGTCCGGCTGCACGCTGCTTTTCCAGGTGTCATACCCGGGGAAGTTCTGTGTGTGAAATTCCAGGGTCCATTTCCGATGTGGCATGACATTGTTTTTCTTGCCGATTTCCGTGATTCCGCGATAGAGAAGAAGCTCAGAATCGGAGTCGGGAGAGCTTTTGCGTATATACAGGCCTGACCTTGAGCAATCCGCTTCGGTCAGGCTTGTATTGACGGTAGCGTCAAGCAGCAGAAATGCGCCGGAACTGTCTGTCTGAAGAAGCTTATCTCTTATCGTATCGAACAAAAATTCCTGGAGTGCTTTCAGATCTGTTTCGGAGTCATTGATCTCCGAAAAAGAGATATGTCTTCCGTTGAGGTAGTTTCGGATCTGTTCTGTAACAGAAAGCGACATCTGAAACCCAGTTGCCTCCAATGTCTCAAATTCGGAAGAGATATCCTGTGAAAAGACCGTCATCTGCATTTGCAGGGAAGAACGAAAAGTGTTCCTTTGCCTCAGCGCGGTAACGATGACGGACAGTCCGATCAGGAACGCAGCCATCAGAAGTACGGCGAGAAGAAACATATACTGGAAGAGCTTATAGCGCAAGCTGTTCCTTTTTCTGGTCAGTTCGCTGCTTTCGCCTGGTTTACGATGTAAAAAAGAGAAAAATGTCATCTTCACAGACATCTCCTTTCAGTTTTCCGGAGACCCCAGGCAGGAACAGAACTGCTCCCAGGTTTCAAGCTCAAGGGTGTCCGGATCCTCGCCGTCGAGATAGCGTTTGTTCAGGGAAGACTGCATAGAACGAAGCATGTCATAAAGATGGTTGGTTTTTTCGATAAACCCGCTGTCCGAAGGGAGCGGAGTAAAATGGCAGGTGTTCTTCACGACCCGGATGGCGTTGTATACAGAACGATAGGAGGGGCTCTGAAAGCGGTAGCTGTCGATTGCCTGGAAAGCTTCTTCTGTTACCGGAAAATAGCCCGTCTTCGCCGCAAAATCCAGATTCCGTTCGCTCTCTGTCAGCCAGTGAACAAAAACGGAGGCGGCTTCCGCCTTCAGGCTGTCTGTCTTGAGGGCACAGATTCCGCAGCCGGTCTGTGGAGCCAGTGGAGCGGAGGCGACTTCCGGCCGGTCCGATACGGGAAGAGGAAGCACCTTCAGATTCATGGGCTCGGTTGTGTTGTCAGAATAGGTAACAATGTCATTAAAGTACAGAATGGCTGCGCTGGAACCGGTACCGGCAGGAACCTCGCCGGTCATCATCTGTGTATTGGCGTAAAGATCAGAGACGATGATGTCCCCTCTGATCAGTGCATCCGCAAACTGCTTCCAGGAACTACGCAGCACCGGGTCGGAGCAGTCGTAACAGCCGTTCTTTATGATCTGCGTTCCTCCCATTTCGCGTGCGCTGAGATCTACATTCTGCACCAGGTAATCAAAAGCGCAGAAGGGCTTTCCCTTCGACCATTCCCTGTATTTCGCTGCCGTGCGGAAAAAGCCGTCCCAGGTTCGGAGGCTGCTGTAGGTGATGCCGGTATCCTCCTGAAATCGCTCAAACTCCGTTCCATTTACATAAAGAAGACGGGTGGATTTACAGACAGGAAAGACACAGAGGCGGTTCTGCAGGATCCCTTCCTCTACGAAGGCATCCACGTAGGAATCCAGCTTGTCCTGTGAAAAAAATTCCGACCAGTCAACCAGATTCTCCGGTCCCAGAAGAGAAGCCGTTCCGGGGTAGCACAGAAACAGGTCGGGCATGGTGCCGGCACCGGGCTTTCCCTCCTGCGCTGCCAGAAGCTGTTCTCCGATCTCGGAAGCATTGGACATCCGGGTCACGTTGATGACAATTCCTTTTTTCATACCGATGGTTTCATTAAATTGCTGCACCAGAAGATTCATCGGAGAGTCTACCTGTTCTCCGTACACATGCCAGAAGGTGAGCGTTACCGGGTCCGATGGATTCAGGCGGCTGCCTCCCGAGCAGGCGGACAGGAGCGGCTGACCAATCAACAGCAGCATGGTGAGGAGTAAAGAAAAAATTGAGTGCTTTTTCATACGCATATACCTGTGAATCAATCTTTGTAACGATTCCGGAGATTGAGAAAACTGGAGGTTATCGAGATAGTGAGTGAATCGTTATTATTTTTAGTATTTCCCATCAAAACGGGGGAAACAGATGGGGACAAATCTGCTGATATCAGTATATTTAAATCATAAGACGGAAGCGCGCATACGACTGATTAAAGATTCTGAATCTATTATACACGAGGAATGAAAAATGTGGAAGGAGGTATTGCAATGAAACGGAAGAGAAAATATTTACAAAATGGTTGTGCTATCCTGGTGGCTGGTATTCTGATTCTCTCGACAATGATTCTTGCCGGCTGCGGCGGAAAAAATATGAAGGGAAGCAAATATCTGGGGAAGTGGAATGCTGTCTCAGCCGAAATGTCGGGGATGGAATTTGCCGTGTCGGATTTCATGGATGAATTTTCTTTCGTATTTAAAGAAGATGGGACCTGCGAGGCACATATCGATGATGAAGTAGAGAAAGGAAAGTGGGAGGAGACAGAGACCGGGGTAAAAATTAAAGACTCCACGGACACGATGGACTTAACCGATAAGGATGGAGACCTGTATATTGAATATGAGGGAGTCAGCTTTCATTTTGAAAAAGAGGGGAGTGAAGGCGTCAGCTCAGGCTCATCGTCAAAATCGGTAAGCGAAATAGCAACGGAGAGCACCTCTTCTCAAAGTGTGACCGCAGCAGACAGCACTTCTGCCGGTGTGTCAGGGCCGCAATCAGAGGCAGACGGCAGCCGGGATACAAGCGGTACACATCTGGAAATGAAGCTCTGGGATATCTATTATCCGGAAGGGTGGACAGAGAACGAAGATTACAAGGGAGACAGCGAGACCAGCAGCTATGGACGGCTGGATTATAAGCAGGGGGATACTGTTCTGGCGGCTGTGAATATTTCTGCGACAGTAGAAGACTGCAACGATTATCGGGATTTTCTCCATACGTCCGGTATTGACGCACACGCGCTGGCAGTCGATAAGACCGTGGAGCAGAAGAACATCGGCGGGGTTCCCTGTGTTTTCTCTGAAACGACGAGCTGGGGCGAACCGGTTCTGACCTATATGGGGAGAGATGTTGGTTCCGGAACCACGGTAAAGGTAAGTATATCCGGTGAATATTCCGATCCTGCGGTGGAGAAGCTGATAAGCAACCTGGCATTTCATCTGAAGGATACCGGAAATGAGGATTATCCCTGGCCGTGGGAGGGAGAGGCCTTCACTACGGATCATGAGCATTCCAAGATGATCGCGGATACTACGATAACCTCTGTATGGGTTCCGGTTGAGGAACCGCTTCTGGCGCATGACATTTTCAGCGGAAGAATGGCTACGGTTGGTGACAGAGTGTTTATATTACTGGATAATGTTTTGTATGAATACACACTGGGAGACTCACTGACACTGAAGAATACCATGAAGCTGGAGGATGATTATGAAGAACTTTCCGCTGACCAGAACGGAAATCTGTACCTGACAGGCTTTATGTCTCCGATGCTTACGGTAAAAGATGGTCAGATCATTGCGGCAAACGACGATATTGACAAGGCGGTTATACACAGCAGCGGAACCTGGGGTCTTTCCTGGTTTTTCGGGTCAGAACCGGAGAAAGTAGTCTTTGACGGAAATAAGGCCTCGAAAGAAGCATGGTCCGGTTTTTCCAACGAGAGTATCAATACTGTGAGCCTGAGTGAAAATCACATCTTCATTGCAGGCGAGGATCCGGATACGCAGAATGAAGCCATCTGGGTTTTGAACACCGAAGGAAATCAACAGATGGAGCTTGGAAACCAGGAATTTGGAGGAGAACAGTCTCTGGGCAGTATTACAGATATCCAGGAGACGGAAAAAGGATTTATCGGTCTGGATGGAAATATGCGGAACCTGTTATTCTGGAAGAGCGACGGCAGTTTTCTGGGATCGGCAGAGGACAGTGAGCTTTTCGGAACTAACTATCCCTGGATCAGTACAGCTGCAAGACTGTCAGACGGCACCGTGCTTGTAGGTATGACGGAGGACAGAGCGGACAATTCCGCGACAGAGTTTATCGTTTACAGAGTCAGTGGATTCTGAGAGAGGAAAGATTTATGAGGTATGAAATAAAAGGCGGAAGTCTTCCTGTGGTAGAGTGTTATCTTCAGGCCGGAGAGTCTATGATGACAGAGAGCGGAAGCATGAGCTGGATGAGTCCGAATATGAAAATGGAAACGACTTCCGGCGGAGGGATCAAGAAAATGTTTGGAAGAATGTTTTCTGGTGAAAACATCTTTCAGAATCGTTATACGGCGCAGAATGGAGAAGGTATGATTGCCTTTGCGTCCAGCTTTCCAGGATCTATCAATGCAATTGAGATTTCACCGGGTAAAAGCGTAATCGTGCAGAAAAAGGCATATCTTGCCGCACAGGAAAGTGTGGAGCTGTCTATGTACTTCCAGAAAAGCCTTGGCAAAGGTCTCTTTGGGGGAGAAGGTTTTGTCATGCAGAAGCTTTCCGGACAGGGAATCGCATTTATTGAGATCGACGGTTTCGGCTGTGAATACATCCTGCAGGAAGGACAGGAAATGATTGTAGATACCGGTTATCTTGCAGCCATGGATGAAAGCTGCAGTATGGAAGTGGTGACGGTACCCGGCGTGAAAAATATGCTGCTGGGAGGAGAGGGCGTCTTTAATACGGTGGTCCGCGGTCCGGGCAAAATTATCCTTCAGACCATGCCCATTTCCAATGTCGCAGCACTGCTGGCACCGTATTTTGATAAAAAGTCGTGACAACGAGATAAAACGCGACATTTCGCGGTGTCCGTATAAAGGAAATGCCCTGTCCGGAATCGTTAAACGAAGCGATTCCGGACAGGGCATTAAAAATTATCTCTTTATATCAATGCGCTTTGTATTCAGGCACTTCGTATCCATGCGGCTCACATCAATGCGCATCATGGTATTGATCAGCATAGCTATGTTCTGTATGTCTATAACCTGAGTAGTCTTTTTCGGAGCAGATTAAAGATCCCTTGCTATCTCGTTAAGGATTTTCCTGTCGCAGTGAAACGGGGCGAGTGCCATCTTGGATTCCTGGAGCTCATCGACGGCACGGGAGAGAACATCATCACTTACGGTGAGCTGCTCACTTACTTCAGAATAAAATTCGCGCCAGTCGTCGAGATCCTTGAATCCGGCGAGGGAGAGAGCCTTATCTCGGAGATCCTTATCTGCGTGAGACAGATAGCCGGCCTCAAAATATCCGCATGCCTGTCCGTGAGGGATACCGGCGTTTAAGGTGAGCGCATAGGAAAGACCGTGAGGAATTGTGGTCCCGACCTGGGCGATCGACATTCCTCCCAGGACAGATGCGGTCATTAGGTTCGAAAAATCCCTGTCGGACGCCCGGACCATTCCGGAGAGAATATCTCTGTTCAATGACCATGCCTTCAGGCCGGCTTCCGCCGTCATGTTGCTGTAGGTGTCAGAGTGTGCGTTGATCAGGCTCTCCCACAGATGAGCCAGCGCATCGACAGCGGTATTTCTCAGTACGGATAGAGGAAGCGATTTGAGATATCCCGGATCAGCAAGGCCAAGCGACGGAAAAATCTTGTATGGAATGGAGCCCTTGGTATTGGTCTTATGGTTCGTAAGGACAGATACTGCCGTGACCTCTGAACCGGTTCCGCATGTGGTGGGAACTTCGATGACGGGAATGGTATCGACAGGGTTTCCTTTTTCGTAGAGATAGTCGATTCCCTTGTCGTGGTTTTTGATCATCAGCGCTGCGGCCTTTGCCGCGTCAAGCGAGGAGCCGCCGCCGATGCCGATACAGAGATCGGCGCCGAAATCTACGGCCTGATCCCGGATTTTCATCACGGTATCTGTCGAAGGATTCTGCTCAACACCGTCAAAAAGTGTGAAGGGGATTCCGGAATCATTGAGAACACCTTCAACATCTGAGAGCGATCCGTTCTTCTTGGAAGAGCTGCCGCCGGTAACGAGGACAGCCCTGCTGCCCAGCGAGGCTATTTCTGATGCGTGATTCTTTACGCAATTCACTTCCTGATAAAGCTTTACGGGCATATAAAATTTCATGGAAAACACCTCCTTTTTTAAGATAAACAATCCGTAATATTGACATGAATATCAGAGAGAAAGGTCATGACTGTCACCTTTTTCGTTAGAAGATTCTAGCAGTTTACGTGCATGTTCTTCCTCATCGGCGGTAACGGCGAGATGATAGAGCATCTCGTTTCGCGGCCGGACTGCCGGCTTTATCCCGCTCCAGTCCGCGGGCCGCATCTGTGCCCCGCACCCTCCGACGGGCATGGGTTCGGAAGCCCAAGTCTTTATGCGCAGCCCGGCATTTTTTAAACGATCCTCGGCTCTGTTAATCTCATCCTTATTTCTTGAATCTAGTATGGTTATCCACCTTTTCAATTTAAACATAGTTTGTACTCCTTTTTTCCATTATACGTTGCTACGGTTGGGGTAACAAGTATTAATGACGGAGCACGAACAATAAATGAATATTGATCTGATTGGTGGATTTGCGGCATTATGCTGGAGAAATAAAAAAGCATCACTAAAGATAATGGACTGTGGAATCTTTTTTGCATGGGACATAAATGTAAACGCTTACATTATATGAAGGGCGACAAAGGCTGTTAAACAGTCAAAACAACCAAAAGAATGGCATATAATTGTAGGACATGCATAAATATTTGGCGAAACAACAAATATATATTGACGTATGTATAAAAATAATTATAATGAAAAATATGAAAGCGCTTACATTTCGTTTATGCTATTAATAGTACGTAGGTTACAATAGAACACATTGGCATCCGTTAATGCTGTCTGCGGGAGATTCGGTGTAATTCCGGCGTTGCGCCGGTGTTGGATGTATGAGGAGGGTTAATAATGGAATATGTTATTGGTATTCTGCTGTTGGTTTCATTTTTCGGGCTGGTGGTTTACGCAGTTCGTGGTGGAAACCTTATGATGGGTATTTTTGTCATGGCGATCATTTGGACAGTACTTCCTATGTTGGGTAATCAGTTTGTCACCAACCCAGATTTTATTGCAGCCAACAAGGATATCCTCCATCGGTCCTGGAAGGATGCTCTGACATTGGTATTCCAGAGCGGTCCGGAAGGATGGGGTGCGACTCTTGTCAATGTTGTTTTCGGTGCTTGGTTTGGACGTGTTCTTATGAAAACGGGTATCGCATCGACGCTGATCAAAAGTGTAACAGAGCTTGGCGGAGATAAGCCGCAGATAACGTGCATTCTTCTCTGTATCGTAACGACGGCATGTTTCTCATCAATTTTCGGAGCGGGAGCCGTTGTTGCAATTGGTGTTATCGTTCTTCCGATTTTTCTTTCTCTTGGGATTCCGAAAGTGCTGGCAACTGTCGCTTTTATGATGAGCGTCGGTGCAGGTATGTATGTGAATCCGGTTCTTTATCAGCAGTACTCAGCGTTCTTCCTTGGTGATGATGGAAAAACGACATATTCCTATGAAATGCACACAAGCTGGGGCATTTACGCATTACTGATACAAATGGCTGTTGTTGTAATCATGGTTCTTATCCTTACCAGAAGGAAAAAGGTTCATACCTGGGGTGCGACGACACCGGATGAAGTAAGAGCTCGAAGGGGTGAGAACGCTCCTGGTATTTCGTTGATCACACCGGTTCTTCCGGTTCTGCTCCTGATTATTTTCAAAATTCCGATTATCCTCGGATTTGTTATCGGAAGCTTTTACGCTATGATTACATGCAAAAAGATCAAGGGATGGTCTCAGTTGTGCCGTATGATCAATAAAGATTTCTTCGACGGTGTTGTCGATACAGCTCCGCTTGTCGGATTTTTACTGATTCTTCCGATGTTTAATAAATCTGCGGAACTCTGTGTGCCCTATTTTAATGCTCTGCTCGGAAACATAATACCAAATAATACACTGATCATCAGTATTGTTTTTGCGATTCTTTCTCCGCTGGGTCTGTTCCGTGGCCCGCTCACTCTGTTCGGATGTGGAGCCGCAACGCTCGGAATACTGAAAGGCCTTGGTTTCTCAACTGCATATTTGGCACCGCTGATGGTTATTCCAAGTACAGGGATGAATGTTTCCTGTTGTATCACACAGTCCTGGATCGTATGGGGGGTTAATTACACGAAGGTTACGACAAGGGATTTCCTTAAGGTGAGTGCGGTTGCGGGATGGATCGTCTGCGCGGTACTGCAGATCATGGTTTACTTTATGTTTGGTTAACAAGCGGGAGGATTAGGATGAGCAGAAAAGTAAGAATGGGTATTGATGTTGGCGGAACCCATACAAAGGCAGTCGCAATTGATAATGATACACAGGAGATTATCGGAAAAGCAACAGTAAAAACAACCCACGACGATAAAAAAGGTGTTTCCTCCGGCGTTGTTTTGGCGTTTAAAAAATGCATGAAAGAAAACAACATTAAACCCGAGGATGTTGTGTTTGTTGCTCATAGTACGACACAGGCAACGAATGCGCTTATTGAAGGTGACGTAACAAAGGTTGGCATTATAAGCACTTCTCTGGGAGGGGTTGAAGGACTAATGGCCAGGGCACAGACCTATCTGAAAGATATCGACCTTGGTTCCGGAAAAAAGATTGAGATTTGTAGTGAATATATTCCAAATAAAAAATTTACACCGGAAAATGTCCGAACAGCGGCAAAACACCTGAAAGAAAAAGGAGCAAAGGTATTCGTCGCAAGCTGTGCGTTTGGAGTAGATGACTCGGTTGCAGAACAGAACATAGAGGAGATCACGAAAGGTGAGATGGGTATGGAGACAACCGTCGCTTCGGATATCACGAAACTTTACGGGTTGACACGGCGTACGAGAACAGCTGCTATTAATGCTAGTATCCTGCCCAAAATGCTCAATACAGCAAACGACACGGAGAACAGTGTGCGTGAGGCTGGCGTTAAGGTTCCGCTTATGATTATGCGGGGCGACGGCGGTGTCATGGAGATCAATGAGATGAAGAAAAGACCGGTGTTGACTATGCTCTCTGGTCCGGCAGCTTCTGTCATGGGATCCTTGATGTATCTTCGAGCTTCTAATGGGGTGTATTTTGAGGTCGGCGGTACAACGACAAATATCGGTGTCATCAAGGATGGACGGCCCGCGATCGACTATTCCATTGTCGGCGGACATCGCACATATATATCATCTCTGGATGTTCGTGTCCTTGGTGTGGCAGGAGGATCGATGATCCGTCTGAGTAAAAATCGTGTTGAAGATGTCGGACCAAGGTCCGCACATATCGCAGGGCTTGATTATTCCGCATTTACGCCGGAAGAAGAGATTATAGATCCCAAACTTGAACTCTTTTCTCCGAAGGAAAGCGATCCGTCAGATTATGTAGCAATCCGCCTAAAGAACGGAAAGCGGATTACAATTACCAATACTTGTGCTGCCAATGTGCTCGGACTTGTCACAGAGAAGGATTATTCCTACGGAAATGTCGCTTCTTGCCGGAAAGCGATGCAGCCGGTTGCCGATTACCTTGGTACGACGGTTGAGGATGTCGCAGAGCAGATTCTGACAAGAGCATATGAGAAAATCAGTCCGATCATTTTGGAACTCGCGGCTAAATACAAGCTTGAACATGATCAGATTTCTCTAGTCGGTGTCGGCGGAGGAGCGACGTCTCTGATCGGGTTTATTTCCAAAAAAATGGATATCCATTATAGTGTGCCGGAGAATGCGGAGGTTATTTCCTCGATCGGTGTAGCACTGGCGATGGTAAGAGATGTCGTGGAGAGAGTAGTTCCGAACCCGACGGCAGGTGATATCCGTGTAATTAAGAGAGAAGCGATTGAAAAAGCCGTTGAGAGCGGTGCAGCGCCGGAGACGGTCGAGGTGCACATTGAAATTGATTCTCAGACGTCTAAGTTGACCGCTATTGCGACTGGGTCTACAGAGGTCAAGACACAGGATCTTATGGCTGCGTGCACAGAAGAAGAAGCTGTGGGGATTGCAGCGAAGGATATGAGATGCAGCAAAGAGGATGTCATGATGGCTGCACAGATTCGAAATTTCTGGGTATTCCAGCATAGGGATGAGAAAGGACATGTTCTGATACGGATTATTGATAAGAAAGGATTTATCCGTGTACAGCGCGCAGACGGTGATGCACAGATTTGTAAGGCATCAGGCTATCGGAATGTTGTGTCTGCTTTTTGGGAAAGCCTTGCAGTTTACACAGCAGATGCTATTTTGAGACCAGATTTTTACATTTGTGCAGGTGGCCGTGTGATGGATTTTACAGGTACAGATCTCGATCAGGTCCTGATGTTGATGGAAGTTGAAATGCAATCTTTTGAAGGTGATGATGACATCATCGTGGTCGGTGCAAAAGCGCAGATATAATCCATGAAAAAAATAATCAGTTTCATTCATACGTATCGAAATAAAGAACAAGAACAGACGGTTTATCCGATCCGCGAAATGATCAGCGTGCTTGTGCAACTGACGGATGAGCAGTGGGGAGAATATGCCTTTTACCATGAGCCGCTTGAGAGAAAATTTGACGCGGAAGCGCGAAAACATTATATTGCAGAAGCGAATACCTGTGGACGGAAAGAGGCGGGGGTGCTGAAAGCGGAATTAGAGCAGTATGGAATTCTGGCTCTGATAAAAAAACATGGCTTCAATATGGAATTTCCGGACATGCCGAATGGCGGAGGACATGTGATATTTGCTCAATTTACCGAACCGGATAAGATTACAGTTTTCAGAGACTGCACAAAAAAGGCTGCGGCACTTATCCAGAATGAGCATCTGGAAGGGCTTTTGAAGGGAAAAGATCTGGAGAAGATTCTTCTCGCCCATGAATTCTTTCACGCTATGGAATATCAGAAAAGAGAATCTATTTATACGATGACCGAGACAATTGAATTGTTGAAAAGACCGTTTTCAAACCGGTCACGGATTGTTGCATTGAGTGAGATGGCTGCGATGGCCTTTGCAAAAGAATTACTCGATCTGCCATATAGCCCGTATGTTCTGGATGTGCTTCTTATTTATGGTTATAACAAAAAGGCTGCATCGGCTTTATATGAGGAAATGTTGGAAGCGGCCGGGATCAAGGAGAGAAAAAATGCTGACAACGACGATTGATATTGCTGAGAAATATGATTACCTGTCAGAGCGCTTTCAGAAAGCTTTTGATTTTCTGAAAAATACGGATTTCAGCAGGCTGTTGGAAGGGGTGATTCCAATTGACGGGGACTATGTGTTTGCACAGGTTCAGGTCTATGAAACAAAGCCTGCAGAGGAGTGCCGGTTTGAAGCACACAGAAAATACTTTGATATTCAGTTTATGGCGGATGGTGAGGAGTACATGGGATTTTACCCTCTGAAATACCTGGAGGAAGATACATCCTATGATGATAAGAATGATCTGCAGTTTTATCATATGCCGAAGGATTATGGCAGGATTTTGCTTCGGACAGGTGATTTTGCTGTCGTATCACCGGACGATGGGCATATGCCGAGAAGTATCTGCAGCATGAGGCAGAAGGTGAAGAAAATTGTGGTAAAAGTAGCTGTTGACTGAGAATTCCGGACGCCGGATTTCTTGAAAAAATTTTCAGGATTATGTATCATGGGGATCGATGAAACAGCAAACTGTTTCCGGAAAATGAGGATCCATACACATGAACATTTATGATATTGCGCAGCAAGCCGGCGTTTCAATTGCAACAGTTTCGAGAGTCCTAAACAACAAAGGAAATGTAAGCGAAAAAACACAAAAGAAAATTCAGGATGTTTTAGACAGGAATGATTATCAGCCGAACGCCATAGCAAGAGGGCTCGTGGCCGGTTCCATGAAAACGGTTGCCATTCTGACGGTTGATGTCCGAGTACCACATTATGCCATGACTTCCTACGTCATGGAGGAAATGATGTCAAAACTGGGATATATGGTTCTGCTCTGCAACACAGGGGAGCGACCGGAAGGATGGAAGAAGTACCTTACACAGCTTGCTGAACGGCATGTAGATGGTATTGTGCTTACTGGATCGATTTATGAAAGGCTGACCATAGACGATATTCCGAAGAACATCCAGAATATTCCAATCGTCATGGCGAATGGGTATCTCGATAGGCCGGGATTCTATTCGGTTCTTGTTGACGAGGGAAGAGGGATGGCTTTGGCTGCGGAGCATCTTCATAACCGAGGGAAGCGGAAGATTGCATTTGTTCGAGATCTTGATACCGAATCCGCAGACCGAAAGCTGAAGGGCTTTCTGGACGAGATGAAGATTCTTGGTGTGGCGCATCCAGAAAAAGATGTCTTTCATACGAAGTATGGTATGGAGGGAGGCCAGCATGCTGCGGCAGAAATCGCCGCAAAGGGTTATGACGGAATTGTCTTTGGCGAAGACCTTACTGCCGTCGGCGCGGTTCATGAACTGGTTAACCACGGTATAAAGGTGCCGGAACAAATCGCTGTGACGGGTTGCAATAATTCCGAATATGCTACGGTATGCAATCCGATGCTTACAAGTGTTGACAATAAAGGAAAAGTACTCTCTGAACTGACAGTAAAACTGTTAATTGATCTGCTGACGGGAAATGAAGAAAAAGCTTCTATTATGGTAATCCCGGAGCTCGTCGTAAGAGAGACCTCCTGAGGCGCTGCTGTACAAGCTGATACAGCCCGGTAACGCCAATTGCCTATATAGATGTTTTCAGACTTCCGTCAGTTCCGCAATCTTGCATTGGAGGAAATTATGGCGGAAGTTATTTTATTTGGAGAACCGATGGCAATGTTTGTAGCGCAGAGTGAGGGCGATCTTGCAGACGTTGAAAATTTTGTAAAGCTGCTTGCCGGGGCGGAGGTTAATGTGGCGATCGGCCTGAAACGTCTGGGGCACAGTGTTTCTTATGTTACGAAGCTCGGAAAGGATCCGTTCGGACGTTATATTGAGAAAAAACTGAGAAAAGAAGGGATCAATCCAGATATTTCGTATGATTCGGAGCACTGGACCGGGTTCCAGATGAAAAGCAAGGTGTCAAAGGGAGATCCCAAAGTGGTGTATTTCCGTAAAAACAGTGCAGCATCTCACATTACAACCGAGGACATTGAAAAAGTAAATCTGGAGGATGCAAAAGTGCTGCACGTCACAGGGATCCCGCCGGCACTTTCGGCAGATTGTAGAAAGGCTACATACCGGCTGATCGAGCGGGCGCGTGAAAATGGAATGAAGATTAGCTTCGATCCGAATTTACGGCCTTCTCTGTGGGAAAATGAAGAGACCATGATACAGGTGGTCAACGATCTTGCCTTCCGGGCAGATCTTGTTCTTCCTGGTACAGGAGAGGGTAAAATGCTGATGGGCAGCAGCGATCCTTCTGCAATTGCGGATTTTTATTTAAAAAATGGGGCCAAAACCGTAATCGTGAAGGACGGACCGAGGGGCGCTTATGTGGCAACTGGGGACAGGGCATTCATCCGCCCGGGATATCATGTCGCAGAAGTGGTAGACACGGTCGGTGCCGGTGACGGATTTGCCGTTGGTGTGCTGAGCGGTTGTCTTGAAGGGCTTTCTCTTGAGGAAATAGCAGATCGGGGGAATGCAATCGGGGCCATTCAGGTTTCGGTACAGAGTGATAACGAGGGGCTTCCGACCAGAGATGAGCTGTCAGAATTTCAGGAGGGTAATCGGAAATGAAACTTCAGATCGCGATTGATCGGATGACGATCAATGATGCAGAAGAGATGATTCAAAGCATAACCCGGTATGCGGATATTGTGGAAGTCGGGACTTCACTCATTAAGGATTATGGATTGTCCGGCAGTGTTGGCTATTTCAAAAAGGAGCTTCCGGAACAGGTGATTCTCGCCGATATCAAGACCTGTGATGAAGGAGAATACGAATTCCGGAAATGCTATGAGGCCGGAGCTGATTTGGCGACTGTTATGGGGTTTTCAAGCGATGCAACTATTGATGCCTGCAGAAAACAAGCGAGAATATTTGGGAAAAAATATGTTATTGATATGATGGGGGTTGACGAGAACCGTGTATTAGAACTTCAAAGCTGTTTTCCAGATGCGGTGTTCGGCGTCCATCTTCCATCTGACAGCCATGGCCAGGGGCTGGATGATCTCGTGCGGAATATGTGCGGGCAGTTCCCGGACGGAATCGAAATTTCAGCAGCGGGCGGAATAAAACCAGAATCAGTCCCGGTTTTGAAGGAAAACAATGTGGACATTGTTGTTGTCGGAAGTGCAGTTACAAAGGCTGAAGATCCTAGGACAGCGGCTGCGGTGTTTGCGGATCTGATTAGAGTATGAGATTTGGGAGGAACAGGTATGACAGAGACATTGCGTCAGATTATGGATGAGATCGAAGAAACCATCGATCAGGTAAAAGAAGTGGAGCTTCAGGCGTTTATGGATAATATCCGTAAGGGGCATAGGATTTTCGTTGACGGAGAAGGCCGCTCTGGATTCTCTGCGAGAGGTTTCGCTATGCGGCTGATGCACATAGGATATGAGGTGTTTTTTGTCGGTGAGACTATAACACCGGCAATGGGAGAAGGAGACGTTTTCATCGGTGTCTCCGGCTCCGGTGCAAGCGCTGTCGTTTTGAATGATGCCCAAAAGGCAAAGGACCATGGTTGTACTATTCTTGCGGTCACGAGTAAAAAAGACTCCCCGCTTGCAGCAGCAGCAGAAACAACTTTGATTATTCCGGGAACGGTCAAGGGTGATTCCGGAAATGCAAGAAAATCAATTCAGCTGCTCAGTTCTCTTTTTGACCAGAGTCTTCATATTACGTTGGATGCAGTTTGCCTTATGCTGAGCCGCAGGGATCACACATCGAATGAGGAGGCAACGCATGTACACTGGTGATCAATATTTTGAAGAGACAGAAATTGAGATGGTAGAAAAATTCCATCGGTTTCGGGCGATTCCGGTCATTACATCGAGCGAACCGGGAAGAGCGGAAAGACTGGCGGATGTTCTTGCCGAGGAGGGCTTCCCGGTTGCGGAAGTGACGTTTCGTGCAGGCAGAGCTGATGAGATGATCGCAAGGATGTTAAAGAAAAGGCCAGATTTTATGGCTGGCGCGGGGACCGTTCTTACAGTGGATCAGGCGGAACTGGCGAGAAGAGCAGGCGCCAGGTTTGTTGTATCTCCAGGCTTCAATAATAAAGTAGGGGAGTATTGTAAGGCGGCAGGAATTCCATACATCCCGGGTATTGCGACGGCTACTGAGCTGCAGAAGGCATTTGAAATGGGCTATCGGGCAGTTAAAATTTTTCCGGCAGGAGTATTAGGAGGCCTGCCGATGATCCGCGCGTTGAGTGCACCGTATCCGGACATGGCATTCATGCCGACGGGAGGTGTAACGCAGGTAAATATGCGTGAATATCTTGATTATGAAAAGGTTTTTGCTGTCGGTGGAAGCTGGATGGTTCCGCAGAAAGAGCTGGATGATGGTGATTTCGAGGCAATCCGCTCAAAGTTAAGAGAGACTGCAAAGGTAATTGGCAAGACAGAATAAAACAGGATTTTCTGAAGGAGCGTCAGTCAGTGGCATAGTTGTCACGAAGCTGGCGCTTTTTTGTACTGTGCGGAAAATCAAGAAGAGGGTATCTTTCAGAAAGGCTGTTTGAAATAGAAACCTTACATCAACTGTAAGTGGTATATGAGGTGCGCCATCATTACAATAGATAATATGAAAGGATGGCGGTGAACATTATGAGCAATATTTTACAGGTGGACCGTCTGAAAAAGACATATGGAAAAGGAGAGAGCAGGACGGAAGCCTTAAAGGGGATTTCGTTCGATACAGGCTTTGGGATAAGGCTTGTTTTCCATTTGTAAAGGGAGGGATAAAGCAGAAGAAGGCGGTTATCTGTGCGCCGATTGTCAAATATGGCAAGGAGGAACCGTTTCGGTGAATGGCAAGGAGGAATCGTTTTAGTGAAAGATAAACAAGTGGCTGTCACACGAAATAGTGTGGCAGCCACTTGCATGAACAAAATTTTCAGATCAGTTTTCGGCCTGCATATTTTTCATAGCATTTGTCAGCATCATCTTGATCCGGTTGAGCTGGTTGACCTCGGAAGCGCCGGGATCGAAGTCGATGGCGACGATATTTGCCTTCGGGTATTCGGCGCGGATTTCCTTGATGACGCCCTTGCCGACGATGTGGTTCGGGAGACAGCCAAACGGCTGAATACATACGATGTTGTTGACACCACCGTGAATGAGCTCCATCATCTCGCCGGTCAGGAACCATCCCTCGCCGGTCTGGTTGCCGACGGAGACGATCGGAGACGCGTAATGAGCGAGCTCATCGATTTTCGCGGACGGCGTGAAATGCGTGCTCCGGATGAATTCATCGTTTGCAGCCTTGCGCAGCACGTTGACCGCGGCAATTCCGGCCTGTGTCAGAAGCATGGATTTCTTCTTTGTGCCATAATGGCGGTATTTGAACTTCGCATTGTAGAAGCTGTACATGAAGAAATCTACAAAGTCGGGCACGACGGCCTCGGCGCCTTCCTTCTCCAGCTGATCGACCAGATGATTGTTGGCGGCAGGAGCATATTTCACAAGGATTTCTCCGACGATGCCGACCCGCGGCTTGCGAAGACTCTCATCAACCGGCAGGCGGTCGAAGTCACGGATGATCGAGCGGCAGAGATTGGTGTAGCTGTGCCATCCGACCCTCTTGTTGGTCAGATAGTTGATGCAGATTTTTTCCCATTTTTTATGCAGGCGGTTCGCGGAGCCGGGAACCTTCTCATACGGCCTCATGCGGTACAGGCACTTCATGAAGATATCACCGAAGATTGCGGCATAAACGATCCGGATCGCCATATCAGGTGTAATCTTGAATCCCGGATTGTCTTCCAGGCCCACAAGGTTCAGGGAGATAACCGGCACCTGCGGATATCCGCCCTTCTTCAGTGCGCGGCGGATGAAAGCAATATAGTTCGACGCGCGGCAGCCGCCTCCGGTCTGGCTCATGATGATAGCTGTATGATCCGGATCATACTTTCCGGAATCCAGGGCATCCATGAACTGCCCGACGACCAGAAGAGAGGGGTAGCAGGCATCGTTGTTTACATAGCGCAGGCCCTCATCAATGGAGTGCCGGTTGTCGTTGTCCAGGACGTGGAGATGATAACCTCCGGTGTTGAAGGCGGCCTCAAGCAGACTGAAGTGTATCGGCGACATCTGCGGAGCCAGGATGGTATATCCCTCCTCCTTCATCTGCTTTGTGAATACGACCCGCTCCGCGGCAGAGTTGTGAATCTCGCGCGGCTGTGGATTTTTCTCTCTCGCACGAACGGCGGCGAGAAGGGAACGGATCCGGATCCGGACAGCTCCCAGGTTGTTCACCTCATCGATCTTCAGAACGGTGTAGATCTTGTTGCTGCCGGAGAGAATCTCGTACACCTGGTCCGTCGTTACAGCATCCAGACCGCAGCCGAAGGAGTTCAGCTGGATCAGCTCCAGGTCGTCTCTTGTCTTGACGAAGTTGGCGGCGGCATAAAGCCGGGTGTGGTACATCCACTGGTCGTTTACGCGCAGAGGCCGTTCGATCGGAGCAAGGTCGGAGATCGAATCCTCGGTCAGGACAGCGACGTCGTAGGAGGTAATCATATCCGGGATTCCATGGTGAATCTCCGGGTCAATATGATACGGACGTCCGGCGAGAACAATGCCGTGATGATGGGTTTCTTCCATCCATTTGAGGACTTCCCTTCCCTTCTTGCGTACTTCATCGCGGACATTTGCCATCTCGACCCATCCGGCGTGGCAGGCCTCGCGGACTTCCTTCTCGGGAATGTCATGAAAGACCTTTACCAGTTCGTCTGCCAGGGTCTGTTCCGTGGTCATGGCCAGGAACGGATTCATGAAGTGGATGGACGGATCCTTCAGCTCGTCGACGTTGTTCTTGATGTTTTCGGCGTACGAGGTAACGATCGGGCAGTTGTAGTGATTTACGGCTTCCGCGAATTCCTGACGTTCATAGGGAATACATGGATAGAAAATATTCTTCACACCCTGACGGATCAGCCAGGTGATGTGGCCGTGGCTGATCTTGGCGGGATAGCAGGCGGTATCACTTGGGATGGACTCGATGCCAAGCTCATAGATCTTCCTCGTGGAGGTCGGGGACAGGACAACGCTGTATCCGAGCTTTGTGAAGAAGGTGAACCACAGCGGGTAATTCTCATACATGTTCAAAACACGCGGGATTCCGATTTTTCCGCGCGGAGCCTCATCCGCGGTCAGTGGCGTGTAGCCGAAGATGCGGTTGTATTTCCACTCGTACATATTCGGGATATGGTGCGCGTTTTTCTGCTTTCCGATTCCCCGCTCGCAGCGGTTTCCGCTGATGTACTGGCGGCCGCCGGAGAAGCGGTTGATGGTCAGGCGGCAGTGGTTTGTGCAGCCCTTGCAGTAGGCGCTCTTTGTGGAGTACTGCAGAGTATTGATCTTGTCGATGGGAAGCATTGTGGTTTCCCTGCCTTCGCAGCGGTCGCGGGCGATCAGGGCGGCGCCGAAGGCACCCATGATTCCGGCGATGTCCGGGCGGACTGCCTCGCAGTCCGCAATGCGCTCAAAGCTTCTGAGCACTGCGTTGTTGTAGAAGGTACCTCCCTGTACGACGATGTGGCGGCCAAGCTCTTTCGCGTCGGAGACCTTTATTACCTTATAAAGAGCGTTCCGGATGACGGAATACGCGAGTCCGGCAGAGATGTCGGCTACGGTCGCGCCCTCCTTCTGGGCCTGCTTCACGCGGGAGTTCATGAATACCGTGCATCGTGTTCCGAGGTCAATCGGGTTCTCTGCGAACAGAGCCTCCTGCGCAAAGTCCTTGACGTCATAGCCCAGAGAATTCGCGAAGTTCTCGATAAAAGACCCGCAGCCGGAGGAGCAGGCCTCGTTCAGCTGGACGCTGTCGACGGCGTGATCGCGGATCTTGATGCATTTCATGTCCTGACCGCCGATATCCAGGATGCAGTCCACATCCGGATCAAAGAAGGAAGCGGCAGTATAGTGCGCGATGGTTTCGACTTCGCCCTCGTCCAGCATGAGGCCGGATTTGATCAGCTGTTCCCCGTAACCGGTGGAGCAGGAATAGGCAATCCGCGCGCCCTCAGGAAGCTTGCTGTAGATGTCCTGGATGGCGCGGATCGAGGTGGCCAGAGGATTTCCGTGGTTATTGTCGTAGAAGGAGTAAAGGAGCTTTCCGTCCTCGGAGATCAGCGCCGCCTTTGTTGTGGTGGATCCGGCATCGATGCCGAGATAACAGTTTCCCTTATAATCCTCGAGATTGCCGGTTTCGACCTTATCCCGGTTGTGGCGTTCAATAAATTCCCGGTATTCGTCTTTATTGGCGAAGAGCGGAGCCATGCGGGCAACTTCCATCTGCATCTTGACACCGTGGCGCAGGCGCTCCTTCATATCAGTCAGAGAATATTCCACGTCTTCCTTTGCATTCAGGGCAGAACCCAGAGCAGCAAAAAGATGGGAATTTTCCGGAACGATGGTATGTTCCTCGTCGAGGTTCAGAGTGCGGATGAAGCATTTGCGAAGCTCGGAGAGGAAGTGGAGCGGACCTCCGAGGAAGGCAACATGGCCGCGGATCGGTTTGCCGCAGGCAAGACCGGAGATGGTCTGGTTTACCACCGCCTGAAAAATGGATACAGACAGATCTTCCTTGGTCGCGCCCTCATTGATCAGCGGCTGAATATCTGTCTTGGCGAAGACACCACAGCGTGCGGCGATCGGGTAGATTGCCTGATAGTGCTTGGCGTATTCGTTAAGTCCGGTTGCGTCCGTCTGCAGAAGAGAGGCCATCTGGTCAATAAAAGAACCGGTTCCTCCGGCGCAGACGCCGTTCATTCTCTGCTCGATATTTCCATTCTCAAAGTAGATGATCTTCGCGTCCTCGCCGCCGAGCTCGATGGCAACGTCGGTCTGAGGAGCCTGGAACTGCAGGGCGGAGGAAACGGCGATAACCTCCTGCATGAACGGAACATCGATGTTCTGAGCGAGGGCAAGGCCGCCGGATCCGGTGATGACCGGATGAATCTGGACGTTCCCCGTTATCTTCTCCGCTTCTTCGAGAAGATCCGCGAGGGTCTCCTGAATTTTAGCAAAATGTCTCCGGTAGTCGGAGAACAGGATGTGTTTTTCCAGGTCCAGGACGACAATCTTGACCGTTGTGGAACCGATATCAATACCTAATGTATAGTTTAAATCTGACATACAATTTTACTCCTTTATATTCAGAACGATTATACGACAAGGATTTTTTAAAAACAACAGCAAGGGTATCGGCCAAAAATGAAAAAATGGTAAAAAACATGGGCGGAAACGCAGGGTTTAGGACACATCCGTAAAACTGGGGTTCTGATTTTGCACAATATAATGGAGCACTTGGCATTGCCAGCGCAGACACCGGGGAAGGGAGTGAGACACTTGCGGGCATCGGGTAAATCCGTTATGATAAATTGTAAACAGATGATATTGCAGGTCTTTTCTGCGGAAACGGAGTATTATGGCAGAGTATAAATTGATAAAGGTAAGCGGCAGAGCGAAGCGGGCGGAGTTCAAAACCGTGCATGGTACGGTGCAGACGCCGGTTTTCATGAACGTGGGTACGGTGGGTGCCATCAAGGGGGCTGTCTCGACCGAAGATCTGGAGCGTCTCGGGACGCAGATCGAGCTGTCCAACACCTATCACCTTCATGTGCGTCCGGGAGACGAGGTGGTCAAAAAGCTCGGCGGCCTTCATAAGTTCATGTCCTGGAACAAACCGATTCTGACGGATTCGGGCGGGTTTCAGGTTTTTTCCCTGGCAGATTCGCGAAAGATCAGGGAAGAGGGCGTCACCTTCCACTCTCATGTGGATGGAAGGCTGATCTTCATGGGGCCGGAGGAGAGCATGCAGATTCAGTCGAATCTCGGCTCAACGATCGCGATGGCCTTTGATGAGTGCCCGTCCAGCGTTGCGACCAGAAAATATGTGAAAGAGTCCATTGACCGGACGTACCGGTGGCTGATCCGCTGCCAGAAGAAAATGAGGGAGCTGAATCAGAGAGAAGACACCATTAATAAGGAACAGCTTCTGTTCGCGATCAATCAGGGGGCGGTTTATCCGGATCTCCGGATTGAGCACGCGAAAAGAATCCGGGAGCTGGATGCCGACGGCTACGCGGTCGGTGGACTGGCGGTCGGTGAAACACATGAGCAGATGTATGATATTCTGGATCATGTGGTGCCGGAGCTTCCGCAGGACAGGCCAACATACCTGATGGGAGTCGGCACGCCTGCGAACATCATCGAGGCGGTGGACCGTGGCGTGGATTTCTTCGACTGCGTTTATCCGAGCCGGAACGGGCGTCACGGGCATGTGTATACCCACAGGGGCCATCTGAATCTGATCAACGCGCAGTATGAGCTGGACAGCCGGCCAATAGAAGAGGGATGCCAGTGTCCGGTGTGCCGCAGGTACAGCCGGGCTTATATCCGTCACCTCCTGAAAGCAAAGGAGATGCTGGGAATGCGTCTTTGCACGGAGCACAACCTGTACTTCTACAACCATCTGACCCGGGAGATCCGCAGCGCGATCGAGGAGGACCGCTGGGATTCCTGGAAGAGAAAAGCACTGGATGATCTTCGGGAGGAGGAAGAGAAGCATGAGGCGATGAAGCAGCCGAAGTATTACCAGAAGGTTGCCAATGAGAGAATATTCCGGAAGGAACAGGGAGATACCATGAGGGATCCGCATGATACCGTAAAGGAAGAACAGATGAAAGAGGAACAGGCAGTCCGTCAGGAGACGGAGAAATGAACAAAAGTCAGTTTAGACGGGTGCGAAATTTGTGAAAACTCCATAAAATAGCTTGTCACCCGGTTTAATATCATGTATTATTATTTTTTGACAGTTATATCCGAAATCAATTACAGGGAGGAATCGTTATGATTTTTGCAAGTTCAGCTTCGGGTTCAGGCAGCGCGCTGAGCATGATCATCCTGCTGGTCGCTATGTTCGCGCTGATGTATTTTATGATGATCCGTCCGCAGCGGAAAGAGCAGAAGAAGATGCAGGCAATGCTCAGTGCCATGGAGATCGGCGACGCTGTTGTGACGACCGGAGGATTCTATGGAATCATCATCGATATCAGCGAGGACGATGTCATCGTAGAGTTCGGCAACAACAAGAACTGCCGGATTCCGATGCGCAAAGAGGCGATTGCACAGGTTGAGAAGCCGGAGCAGGCGGCTGCAGCGAAGGAAGAAAAGGCTGCTGCGGCAAAGACTGCGGAGAAGGACGCAAAGAAATAATCGGAAGATCAGATTTTCAGGCACAGGAGCGCAGGTTTCTGTGCTTTTCTTTTTTTGTCGGGTTATTTCGGAGATTCGGCTTTTTTTGCCGGTTGAAATGATACTTGAATTGAAGTATTATATAAACTACGAATCAAGTATAAGTTGAATGAATGTACACATAGATGGTTTAACAGGACTTATATTAAATTATCAAAATATCAAAAGAAGAGGTGAACCTGATTCATGGAGTTTAAAATTGGTTTAATTCACGGGGACGGCATCGGACCCGAAATTGTAAATGAGGCACAGAAGGTTCTGGATGCGGTTGCCGGGAAGTATCATCACACCTTTCATTATACAAATCTTCTGCTCGGAGGAGCATCCATCGACGCAACAGGACTTCCCCTCACAGAGGAGACCGTGGCGGAGGCAAAGACATGCGATGCGGTCCTGATGGGGTCGATTGGAGGATACGCGAAGACCTCTCCGTGGTACAGGCTGGAGCCGTCGAAACGCCCGGAGGCGGGTCTGCTTGGTATCCGCAAGGCACTGGGGCTTTTTGCGAATCTTCGCCCGGCTTACCTGTACAATGAACTTCGGGACGCCTGCCCCCTGAAGGATGAGATCATCGGGGATGAGGGCTTCAATCTGATCATTGTGCGGGAACTCACCGGAGGTCTTTATTTTGGCGCGCGAGAGACAAAGGACGTTGACGGCGTGGAGACAGCGGTCGATACACTCAGCTACAATGAGAATGAGATCCGGAGGATCGCGAAGAGAGCCTTCGAGATTGCCATGAAACGGAACAAGAAGGTGACCGAGGTGGACAAGGCAAATGTGCTGGATTCCTCCAGACTGTGGAGAAAGGTGACAGCAGAGGTCGCGAAGGAATATCCGGAGGTTACCTATGAGAATATGCTGGTCGATAACTGCGCGATGCAGCTGGTCCGCGACCCGAAGCAGTTTGATGTCATCCTGACGGAGAACATGTTCGGCGACATCCTTTCGGACGAGGCAAGCATGGTGACCGGATCCATCGGAATGCTTTCCTCCGCCAGCCTGAACGAGACGAGCTTCGGCCTGTATGAGCCGTCGCATGGCTCCGCGCCGGACATCGCCGGCAAGAATATCGCGAACCCGATTGCGACCATTCTCTCGGCGGCAATGATGCTCCGCTATTCCCTGAATCTTGATGAGGAGGCGGATGATGTGGAGTCGGCGGTTGAGAGAGTTCTCGCCGACGGATACCGGACAGGAGACATCTATTCCGAGGGCACGACGAAGGTGACCTGTTCCGGAATGGGAGATGCCATCACGGCGATTCTGAAGGAAGCGTAAGAAACAAAATCGAGATGCCGGGTTTCTCCGGCGCAAAAGGATAGATAAGTACGATTAGATGGGAGAACGGATTATGAATAGTGATCATGTTACGAAGGGTATGCAGGCGGCGCCTGCGAGAAGCCTGTTCAATGCACTTGGATTTACACCGGAGGAGATGAAGAAGCCGTTAATCGGCATTGTCTGCTCCTACAATGAAATCGTTCCGGGCCACATGAACCTGGACAAGATCGCTCAGGCGGTGAAGATGGGTGTCGCCGAGGCCGGCGGAATGCCGGTGATGTTTCCGGCGATAGCGGTCTGTGATGGTATCGCCATGGGCCACATTGGAATGAAGTATTCGCTGGTTACCCGTGATCTGATCTGCGATTCCACGGAGTGCATGGCAATCGCGCATCAGTTCGACGGACTGGTGATGATTCCGAACTGCGACAAGAATGTTCCGGGTCTCCTGATGGCGGCTGCCCGCATCAACATCCCTACCGTTTTCGTCAGCGGCGGCCCGATGATGGCCGGACATGTCTACGGCAGGAAGAGAAGCCTCTCTTCCATGTTTGAGGCGGTAGGCTCCTATGCGGCAGGCAAGTTCACCGAGGAACAGGTATCGGAATATGAGAGAAAGGTCTGCCCGACCTGCGGGTCCTGTTCCGGCATGTATACCGCGAACAGCATGAACTGCATCACCGAGGCGCTTGGTATGGGACTTCAGGGCAACGGCACGATCCCGGCGGTATATTCCGAGAGGCTCCGTCTCGCCAAGCACGCTGGCATGAAGGTCATGGAGATGCTGGAGAAAAATATCCGTCCCCGCGACATCATGACAAAGGAAGCATTCCTGAACGCGCTGACCGTTGATATGGCGCTCGGATGTTCAACCAATACCATGCTTCATATCCCGGCGATCGCACATGAGGCAGGATTTGATTTTGACACAGAACTGGCAAACGAGATCAGTGAGAAGACACCGAATCTCTGCCATCTCGCACCCGCTGGCGCCACCTACATGGAAGATCTGAACGAGGCGGGCGGTGTCTATGCGGTGATGAATGAGCTTTCCAAGAAGAATCTTCTGAATCTCGACTGCATGACCGTAACCGGCAAGACTGTCGGCGAGAATATCAAGAATTGCATCAATAAGGATCCGGAGATCATCCGTCCGATCGATCATCCGTTTATGGAGAAGGGCGGACTTGCTGTACTCAAGGGCAACCTGGCACCGGACACTGCAATCGTAAAACAGTCCGCTGTACTTCCGGAGATGATGGTGCATGAGGGCCCGGCAAGGGTATTCGACTGTGAGGAGGACGCGATCGCTGCGATCAAGGGCGGGAAAATCGTTCCCGGCGACGTGGTTGTGATTCGCTATGAAGGACCAAAGGGCGGACCGGGCATGAGAGAGATGCTGAACCCGACCTCGGCGATTGCCGGAATGGGTCTTGACTCCAGTGTCGCGCTGATCACAGACGGGCGTTTCTCCGGCGCTTCCAGAGGAGCTTCCATCGGTCATGTCAGCCCGGAAGCAGCGGTTGGAGGACCGATTGCCTTTGTGCACGAGGGAGACATCATCAGCATCGATATTCCGAATCACAAGCTCGACATGAAGGTGAGCGATGAGGAAATCGCCAGAAGAAAGGCAGAGTGGGTTCCGAGAAAGCCAAATGTGACTACCGGATATCTTGCGCGTTATGCGGCTATGGTGACCAGCGCAAACCGCGGAGCAATTCTTAAGACGCCGGATGCAGAATAAATCTCAGGAATAGATCTCGCGGACGCAGGGTTTATTTAAACCTCAGGAATAGATATCGCGGACGCAGGATATATTTAAATCTCAGGAATAGATCTCGCCGGACGCAGGATATATCAGAAATAAATCCTGCTGTATATAGAATTAATCTCAACAAAGCTCACAGAAAAAGACGCAGACTGCCGGGTGCGGCGCACCCGTGCAGCGCTACATGAAAGAGGGATATTGACATGCAGTTAAATGGTTCACAGATCGTCATCGAGTGCCTGAAGGAGCAGGGAGTGGATACCGTCTTCGGATATCCGGGCGGAGCCATTCTGAATATCTATGACGAATTATATAAACATCCGGAAATCCATCATATTCTGACTTCTCATGAGCAGGGAGCCTCTCACGCAGCGGACGGCTATGCGAGAGCGACTGGCAGGGTTGGCGTATGCATGGCAACATCCGGACCCGGAGCGACAAACCTGGTAACCGGCATCGCGACGGCCTACATGGATTCTGTTCCGATCGTGGCAATCACCGCGAACGTCGGAACCAGCTACCTCGGAAAAGACAGCTTTCAGGAGGTTGATATCACCGGAATCACCACACCCATCACGAAATACAGCTCAATTGTCAAGGATGTGACCCGCCTTGCTGACACCATCCGGCGCGCGTTTGCCATCGCAAAGAGCGGAAGACCGGGACCGGTGCTTGTAGATATCCCGAAGGATATCACGGCGGCAGTCTGTGATTTCGAGAGAAAAGAACCGGAAAATCCGGAACCGGACAGAAACGTAAATCAGAAAGATCTCGCAAGAGCTGTGGAAATGATCAATGCTTCAAAGCGGCCGTATCTCTTTGTCGGAGGTGGAGCGGCAATTTCCGGCGCGCAGAAGGAAGTTATCGAACTCGCGCATCGGATTCAGGCGCCTGTCTGTGACACCCTGATGGGAAAGGGAACCTTCCCGGGTACGGATGATCAGTATATGGGAATGCTCGGCATGCACGGCACGAAGGGCGCGAACCTCCTCACTTCGGAGTGTGATCTTCTGATCGTTCTGGGAGCCCGCTTTTCAGACAGGGATGTGGGTTCACCGAAGACCTTCGCGAAGCAGGCAAAGATTCTTCAGATTGATGTAGATCCTGCAGAAGTGAACAAAAATGTTGTCGTTGATGCGAGCGTATCCGGCGATATGAAGACAGTTCTGGATGAACTCCTTCCGGAGATCAGGGAAAAGTCGAATCCGCAGTGGACGGAGGAGATGCACCGGAAGCAGAAACTGGTCAATGACTATGTGCCGGAGGACCGTCTCACGGCGCAGTTTGTCATCCGGAAGATTTATGAGATCACAAAGGGGCAGGCGATTATCTGCACTGATGTGGGACAGCACCAGATGTGGGCGGCTCAGTATTACAAGTATACGGAACCGAGGACTCTGATTACCTCCGGAGGACTTGGAACGATGGGATATGGACTCGGTGCGGCGATTGGAGCGAAGTGTGGAAGACCGGACAAAACGGTCATCAACATAGCCGGGGACGGCTGTTTCCGCATGAATATGAACGAGATTGCCACGGCTGCTCGGAGCGGCATTCCGGTGATTGAGGTTGTGATCAACAACCATGTGCTCGGAATGGTCCGCCAGTGGCAGAACCTGTTCTACGGACAGCGTTACTCCAACACAATACTGGATGACAAGGTCGATTTCGTCAAGGTGGCGGAAGCGCTCGGCGCAGAAGGTGTACGCATCACGAAGGCAGAGGAATTTGCGCCTGCTCTTGAGAAGGCAATTGCTGATCAGAAGCCTGTCGTGCTCGACTGCGTGATTGATCCGGACGATAAGGTTTCTCCGATGATCCCGGCCGGCAAGCCGAATGATGAAATCTACGATCAGAAAGACATGGAGAACTGGAACAAATAGAATCTGCGCATTGTATATCCGGCAGGGCAGCAGTATTTGCGGCTCTGCCGTTTTTTTACGCGAGCGTCGCGATAGCGAGATAAAACTCGCGCAGCGTGTTTTATCTCGTTTAAGAGGTGCCTGATCATGAAAAAACGGCAGAGGCGTGTTATATTCATCGGAGTTTTAGCAATTCTGCCCTGCTGATCACGTGTAAATGGCAGGGATGGGATTACACGGTTGTTCTGTTATCTCCGGTTATCCCCGGATCTCCGGATTTTGCGTGTTCGGAGATTGACAAGCGTTTGTCAGAAGTTTATCATATTAAAGTGTCTTTCATACGAGAGACTGCACACTAGAATTTTACCAGGAGGATATCAAAATGAGCAGAGTTTATAATTTTTCGGCCGGACCGGCTGTTCTTCCGGAGGAGGTTCTGAAGGAAGCACAGGAAGAGATGATGGACTACCGCGGCTGCGGGATGTCGGTCATGGAGATGAGTCACCGATCTAAAATGTTCGATGATATTATCAATGAAGCCGAGCAGGATTTCCGCGAGCTTGTCGGAGTTCCGGATAATTATAAGATTCTGTTCTTACAGGGCGGCGGAAGTCTTCAGTTTGCGCAGATTCCGATGAATCTCATGAAGAACCGTGTCGCTGACTACATCATCACCGGAAACTGGGCGAAGAAGGCATACCAGGAGGCTCAGATCTATGGCAAGGCAAATGCGGTTGCTTCCTCCGAGGATCAGAATTACACCTATATCCCGGACTGCTCCGACCTTCCCATCGATGATGACGCGGATTATGTATACATCTGCGAAAACAATACCATTTACGGAACAGAGTACAAGAAGCTTCCGAACACGAAGGGCAAACTCCTTGTGGCGGATGTTTCCTCCAATTTCCTGTCACGCCCGATCGATGTTGAGAAATACGGTCTCTTCTTCGGCGGCGTTCAGAAGAATGTCGGACCTGCGGGAATGGTTATTACCGTAATCCGCGATGACCTGATCACGGACAGCTGTCTGCCGGGTACGCCGACGATGATGAAATATAAGACGCAGGCGGACAAGAATTCTCTGTACAACACGCCGAACTGCTGGTGCATCTACATCTGCGGAAAGGTCTTCAAGTGGCTGAAGAAAAACGGCGGACTTGAGGCGATGAACGAGCGCAATGAAAAGAAGGCAAAACTCCTCTATGATTATCTCGATCAGTCAAAGCTGTTCAAGGGCACAGTTCGGAAAGAGGACCGGTCTCTGATGAACGTTCCGTTTGTAACCGGAGATAAAGATCTGGATGCAAAGTTTGTCGCCGAGGCGAAGGAGGCCGGACTGGAGAACCTGAAGGGCCATCGTACTGTCGGCGGAATGCGCGCTTCCATTTACAATGCGATGCCATACGCGGGTGTTGAGGCTCTCGTGAAATTCATGGGTGAGTTTGAGAAGGAGAATCTGAAATAATGTACCAGTACAATTGTTTGAATAATATTTCAAAAGTCGGTCTTCAGCGATTCAGCGACCAGTACAGGGAGACAGACCGGTTCGAAGACGCAGATGCCGTTCTGGTCAGAAGCGCAAAAATGCATGATATGGAGTTTGGAGGCAAGCTTCTGGCAATCGCCCGCGCGGGTGCCGGTGTCAACAACATTCCGCTTGAGAAATGCGCAGAGAAGGGAATTGTTGTGTTCAACACTCCCGGAGCCAACGCGAATGCCGTAAAGGAACTGGTCATTGCGTCAATGCTTCTGGCATCCCGTGATATTATCGGCGGCATCGAGTGGGTAAGAGCAAATCACGACGATGAAAATATCGGCAAGGACGCGGAAAAGGCCAAAAAGCAGTTCGCCGGAACCGAGATCAGCGGAAAGAAACTGGGAATCATCGGACTTGGCGCGATCGGGCAGCTCGTCGCGAACGCGGCGACGCACCTCGGGATGGATGTCTATGGCTATGATCCTTTCCTGTCGGTCGATGCCGCATGGAACCTTTCGAGAACGATTCGCCACATCCAGGATGTTAACGAGATCTATAAGGAATGCGATTTCATCACTGTTCATGTGCCGGCAACCGACAGCACCAGAGGCATGATCAGCCGTGAGGCAATTGAGATGATGAAGCCGGGCGTTGTAGTCATGAACTACGCGCGTGATATTCTGGTGGACGAGGATGCGATGGTCGATGCCCTGAAAAGCGGCAAGGTCAGAAGATACATGACGGATTTTGCCAATGACAAGATCATCAGTGCGCCGAACACCATTATTACCCCTCATCTCGGAGCTTCCACTGAGGAAGCTGAGGACAACTGCGCGGAGATGGCGGTCAAGGAGCTCAGAGATTTCATTGAGAACGGAAATATCAGCCATTCTGTGAATTATCCGAACATGAACAATGGCATTCTGCGTGATGCGGCGCGTCTGTGCATCTGCCACAGAAATGTGAAGGACATGATCCGCAGATTTACGAGAATCCTCTCGGATGAGGGATTTAATATTGCGAACATGGCGAACAAGAGCCGCGGTGATTTCGCTTATACGGTCATCGATCTTGAGTCGCCGGTGAACGAACAGGTGATGACGAAGATTGAGGCCACCGACGGTGTGCTGAAGGCAAGAGTCATCACAAGATAAGTGGCACAAAAAGGATGGAACCCCGGAAAGCAATTTCCGGGGTTTCTGCGCTTATGAGCGAACGTATTCAGGAAAGAGATATGCTTGTGAGCGAACGTATTCAGGAAATGGGAATATTTGCAGCGGGAGCTGTTTACAGGAGGAGTAAGAATGGCAGTAATCAGACCGTTCCGGGCATTGACACCGGTGAAAGAGAAGGCAGCACTTGTGGCGGCTCTGCCCTATGATGTATATAACCGGGAGGAGGCAAGAGAGGTTGTGGAGAAGAACCCGCTGTCTTTTCTCGCCATAGACCGCGCTGAGACACAGTTCCCGGAGGAACAGGACATCTATGCGCCCTGTGTCTATGCGAAGGCCGCTTCCATGCTTCGCGAGTGGCAGGAAAGAGGCATATTCGAGGAGGACAGCAGGCCCTGCTTCTATATCTGGGAGCTGATCATGAACGGAAGGAGTCAGAAGGGACTGGTAGCGTGTTCTTCGGTAGACGATTATCTGAACAATGTGATTCGAAAGCACGAGAACACCAGAAAAGACAAGGAAAAGGACCGCTTTGATCATATCGATGCGTGCAGCGCGCAGACCGGACCGATTTTCCTCGCCTACCGGTCCCATCCGGAGATCAAAAAGCTGATCGCGCAGGAGAGCATGAAGGCGCCGGTGCTGGATTTCGTTGCTGAGGACGGTGTGATTCACAGGGTGTGGAGAATCGACAGGGATGACCAGATCGCGGCGCTGACGAAAGCGTTTGCAGCACTTGATCACACTTATATCGCCGACGGACATCACAGGGCGGCTTCCGCTGTTTCTGTATCACTGAAGAGACGGAAGGAGCATCCGGATTATACCGGAAGAGAGGAGTTTAACTATTTCCTTTCCGTGCTGTTCCCGGATGATGAGCTTCAGATCATGGATTATAACCGGGTGCTGAAGGATCTGAACGGATATGAGCCGGATGAGATTCTGGAGAAGCTGGATGAGGTCTTCCGGATCGCAGAGGCGCCGGAATCTCCGTACCGGCCTGCCAAGAAGGGTGAGATGGGTCTGTACCTGGAGGGAAAATGGTACCGCCTGCAGACACGGAAACATCTTCTGAAGACAGATCCGATAGGCTGTCTGGATGTGGAGTATCTGCAGAGGGAAGCTCTGGGACCGATCTGGAATATACAGGACCCGAGAACGGACGCGAGAATTGATTTTGTCGGAGGAATCCGGGGGCTCAGAGAGCTGGAGCGAAGATGTCATGAAGATTGTGAGGCAGCTTTTGCCCTGTATCCGACCTCAATCAGCGAGCTATTTGCTGTGGCGGACGCGGGGCTTCTGATGCCGCCAAAATCCACCTGGTTCGAGCCGAAGCTCAGAAGCGGGCTGTTCATACATAAGATTGAAAAGTGATCCGGAAAAAGAAATCAAAAACTGCCGCATAATACAGACACCGGAAGAGGGCATCTGTTTTATGCGGCAGTTTCTTGCAATCAGTTGCTCATGGATTACCAGAGCTTCCGGTAGAGCTCAATGACTTCAGGCTTAAGCGGCTGTCTCGGATTGGTTTCCGTGCAGGAGTCGTTCAGGGCAGCCTCGGCCATACTGTCGAGATGTGTCTCATATTCTTCCTTTGAAATATCCAGGATCTCGGAGAGATGCTGAGGAATTCCCATGCTCTCCGACATGTATCTCATGTAATTGCACAGAGAGTGAATGGTCATGACCGGGTTGAAGCTGGAAAGACCGAGCATCGTGGCGATGTTGCAGTAACGTTCCACGACGGGATCATCAGACAGATCCCTGTTCCTTGTGAGGTTGGATACACCGGCATTGTATTCCGTGACGATCGGAAGCAGCATGGCATTGGCGCGTCCGTGCGGAATATGAAAATGCGCGCCGAGCTGATGCGCCATCCCGTGGTTCAGACCGAGAGAGGCGGAGTTAAAGGCAAGTCCCGCCAGTGTCGCGGCCGTGTGCATCTTCTCCCGGGCGTGGGTGTCATTGTTGTCCGAATAGGAGCGGAAGAGGTACTGACCTACGATCTCAACGGCTTTTTCTGCAAGCGCGCCGGAAAAGTCGTTGTGCTTTGTGCTGACATAGGCTTCGACCGCGTGGGTGAGCACATCCATCCCGGTGTCCGCCGTTACGGATGCGGGCACGCTCCGCACCAGAACCGCGTCGAGAATCGCCTCGTCCGGAGACATATCCTCTGAGACAAGTGGAATTTTTCTCTGATGATCCGGATCGCTGATGACGGCAAAAGAGGTTACCTCGCTTCCGGTGCCGCTCGTCGTCGGAATACAGATCAGGCGGATGTGTGTTCCGCCATTCATGCTCTCCGACATTTTGCGGATGGACTTGGAGAGGTCCATGGCTGATCCTCCGCCGACGCCCACGATCGTATCACAGCCGGATTCCAGGTAGGCTCTGACGCCGGCAACGACTTTAGAGATGGGAGGATCCGGAACGACCTCGGTAAATACTTCATATGCAATGCCGCCCTTCGACAAAGGCTTTACGATGTTGCGGATCGCGTCGCTCTTAACGATGAAGGGGTCGGTTACGATAAAGACCTTCTGACTGTCGATCTGGCTCAGGCGGTCGAGTGATTTCTCGCCAAAATAGATATCCGTGAGAATATGGAAATGTTCCATGCTGCTGTCCTTTCTTTTTCTGAACCAACATGCCCCGCAAGCGGAGCGTCACAAACGGTATAAGTCCCCGTGTCACATCGCTGGTTCACCGTTCCCATGCCGCTGACAGGTGACCTGCTTCGTTGGTCTGTCGCGGAGTTCGCCCCACCGTTTCACACAATTATGATAGCACGGAGAAATGAAATGTGCAAGCAAACCACAGCCTTACGTGATAAAATTATGACTGATTTTGTTGGATTGCGAGGGAGAGGCGGAGGCTTTATGAGAAAACTGTGAATTCCGTGAATTATGGCGCCGCGGGTTTGCAAATCCATTCCAAAAAATGTAAAATATTTGGGTGTGCGGCGCAGTCTCGAAGTAGCTGTATCTGCATGTATTACACAGATATTTTTGACGGGAAAGCGGGTATTTATTCAGATGGAGATTCGATATCGGGGCCGTGAGTGGTCCGTCGGCTACAAAATATTCTGGGCGATTTACTGGATCTGCGTGTTCATTTTTCTGATGACGCAGCGCAGTGCCCTGATCGGCAGCGTAAAGATAGAGATGCGCTCCGGTGAAATACTTTTTGCGGGATTGATCGCCGCCGTGGCGGCGTCCGCCCTGATCTGTACCTTCGTCCTGCATCCCCTGGACAGGGTGGATGAGAAGGGAAAGGAGGCAAGTCTCCAGATCTGGCCCTGGCATTTTGGAATCATGCTCGCCGTGGATGTCTGGTGCTTTTTTATCATTGAGTATATCAACAACACGGAGCTGGTCGCGATGGAATGGAAGTACAGGCTTCTGAATATCGCGGGCATCCTGATCATGAACCTGATCGCATTCTTCTGGCTGAATTCGCTCAAGCGCTCTCTGATGCTGGTCTTGTCCATCTGGTCGTTTATCAGCATTGCCTTTTATTTTGTCTATCTGTTCCGGGGAGAGCCTCTGCAGCTGATCGATTTCTTCTCGCTCTCGACGGCGGCGACGGTTTCCGGATCCTATACGTATACGCTGACGAGAGGGATCGTGCTTGATCTCGTGATGTACTTCTGTGTTCTGGGACTCCTGCTTCACATGCGGAACTATGTTCTGATCCGCAGAGGAATCATCGGGAAGATTCTTATGCGCGTCGGGATCGCGGTGTTCATGTTTGGCATGTATTTTTTCTATCTGAATGTGAACTGGAACGGAGGTCTTGGAATCCTGACGGATCTGTTCGCGCCGATCAAGACCTATACCGAGTATGGAACAACCGTTGGGTTTTTCTGTGTCGCGAAATATATGAGACTTAGTCCGCCGGAGGGCTATACTGTGAGCGGAACAGAGAAGATCGCGGAGGATTTTGTAAAGACGGAGAAGAACAGCGCGGAGGAGGAAACGGCCGGGGAAAGCGATGCTTCCGGGAACAATTCGGATTCCGCGAAGAGTTCTGATTCGGGGAGCAGCGCAGATTCCGCAAAGAGCTCGGATTCGGCAAAGAGTTCGAATTCCGGGGACGGAACAGCCGCAGGGACAGAGGATGCTTCTGCGGTAAAGCCGGTGAATATCATTGCCATCATGAATGAGTCCTGGGCGGATTACAGCTATATCGGAGATCTGAAGACGAATGAGCCTGTGATGCCGTTTTATGACTCATTGAAAGAGAATACAATAAAGGGACATACGCTGGTGTGCATCACCGGTGGCGGAACGGCAAAGACGGAGTACGAATTCCTGACCGGAAATTCCGTGAAGAGATTTCCTGCCATGGTTCCGTATGTGAGCTATTTCACGCATGATCAGTACTCGATTGTCTCTACCCTGGAGGCACAGGGATATAAAACAGCGGCCATGCATCCGTACAAGGGAAGCAACTGGAATCGTGAGACCGCGTATCGTCTCCTGGGATTTGACCGTTTCTACACGCAGGATGATTTTACCGATGAGGACGATGTGGAATATGTTCACAGCCACATCAGCGATATGTCGAATTACAAGAAGATCATCCAGGTAGTCAACGAGGAAAATAAGGCGGGAAACCCGTTCTTCCTTTTTGATATCACCATGCAGAACCACGGCGGGTATACGACAGACGATGTCGATGAAACCATTACCGTTGACGGGTATGAGAATGATGTCGTGAGCCGGTTCCTCTCACTGGAAAAACTGAGCGACGACGCACTGGAGTATCTGATCGACTATTTCAAGGACTATGATGAGCCTACGCTGATTGTTATGTTTGGTGATCATTATCCGACCATGCCGGATTCGTTTACGGAATATGTGTCCGGTGAGAATTATAACTCTCTTGATCTTGAACAGCAGGAGCACTATTATGCGACACCTTTCCTGATCTGGGCGAATTATGATATCCCGGAGGAACAGAATGTGGTGACAAGCACGAACTACCTTAGTACCCTGCTTCTGGGACAGACCGGTCTGAAGATGACAGACTACAATTATTATTTGAAAGATCTTATGACCAGAATACCGGCGCTGAATCACATGGGCTATGAGGATGCAGACGGAAACTGGCATACCTGGTCCGGCGGAAGTGAGAAGGATCTGATGGATGAGTGGCAGTACGAGTGCCTGCAGTACAATGAGCTGGCGGAGAAACGGAACCGGCTTGACTGGTTCTTTTCACTGACCAGCGATTCATAAGACAGGATAGCCAGCGATTCGTAAGACAGGATTGACTTGTGAAAAGGAACGGAATACGTTATGATGTGTAGCGACTGACGCTGGGTATAACAGTCCAATAGAAAGGAATTTGATATGATAGCTGCGAACAACGTAACACTGAGAGTGGGGAAGAAGGCTCTTTTCGAGAACGTAAACATCAAGTTTACGGAAGGCAACTGTTATGGGGTAATCGGCGCTAACGGTGCCGGAAAATCGACATTTCTGAAGATTCTCTCCGGTCAGCTGGAGCCGACGAACGGGGACGTCACGATTACGCCGGGACAGAGGCTTTCTTTCCTGGAGCAGGATCACTTTAAGTATGACGATCAGCCGGTTCTCGATACGGTCATCCAGGGAAACGGAAGACTTTATGAGATCATGAAGGAGAAGGACGCGCTATACGCGAAGCCGGATTTCACGGATGAAGACGGCATCAAGGCCAGTGAGCTTGAGGCGGAGTTTGCCGAGATGAACGGATGGGACGCGGAGACAGACGCAGAGCAGCTGCTGAACGGACTCGGAATCGAGACGGATCTCCATTACGCGCAGATGGGAACGCTGGACGGCCCGCAGAAGGTAAAGGTGCTTCTGGCGCGCGCCCTTTTCGGGAACCCGGATATTCTGCTTCTCGATGAGCCGACGAACCATCTGGATCTGGACGCTATCGACTGGCTGGAGGAGTTCCTGATCAATTTCGAGAATACCGTCATCGTTGTGTCTCATGACCGGTATTTCCTGAATAAGGTCTGCACAAACATCGCGGATATCGATTACGGCAAGATTCAGCTCTATGCCGGAAACTACGATTTCTGGTTCGAGTCCAGCAACCTCCTGCTGCAGCAGAAGAAGGAAGCGAACAAGAAAAAGGAAGAGAAGATCAAGGAGCTGCAGGAATTTATTTCCCGATTTGCGGCGAATGCCTCGAAATCGAAGCAGGCGACTTCCCGTAAGAAGGCGCTGGAGAAGATTCAGCTGGACGACATCAAGCCATCCAGCCGGAAATATCCCTATATTGATTTCCGTCCGAACCGAGAGATCGGGAATGAGGTTCTGGAGGTTCACAACATCAGCAAGACCATCGACGGTGTGAAGGTACTGGACGATGTCTCGTTCACGCTCAGAAGAGAAGATAAGGTCGCTTTTGTCGGCTCCAACGAGCAGGCCGCGACGGAGCTGTTCAAGATCATTGCCGGTGAAGATGAGGCGGACGAGGGATATTATAAGTGGGGCGTAACCACGTCACAGGCATTTTTCCCGAAGGACTATACGGAGGAATTCGACTCCGATCTGACGATCGCGGAGTGGCTGACCCAGTATTCGGAGATCAAGGACGCAACCTATGTGCGCGGATTCCTCGGAAGAATGCTCTTCGCCGGAGATGACGGTGTCAAGAAGGTAAGGGTTCTGTCCGGAGGCGAGAAGGTCAGATGCCTTCTGTCGAAGATGATGATTTCGGGCGCGAATGTGCTCGTTCTGGATCAGCCGACCAACCATCTGGATATGGAGTCGATTCAGGCGCTGAATAACGGTCTGATCAAGTTCCCGGGTGTGCTGCTGTTTACCTGTCACGACCATCAGTTTGTGCAGACGACGGCAAACCGCATCATGGAATTCCGGCATGACGGGACGCTGATCGATAAGGTGACAACGTATGATGAGTATCTGGCAGCGGATGCGGACGCGAGAAAGCGCTCGGTATATACGCTGACAGAGGAAGATAACTGATTCTCATGGCGTGAATTGCACAGCTCTGATTTACGCGAACAGTGAGCCGCAGCCGAATGCGAAGTATTCGTGTGCGGCGAGCGTCACGATAGCGAGATAAAACTCGCACAGCGTGTTTTATCTCGTTGACAGTTCTGATTGATAGATTTTGCAGAAAGAGTTAATGAGAAAAAGGCGTTGTGAGTTAAAAAGATTCTTCGCAGAAGATGATAGAAGAATGATAGAAAGAGGTGGAGGAGATGGAGAATAACAACCACCCGGTCCTGGTCATTATGGCAGCGGGTATGGGCAGCCGGTACGGCGGCTTGAAGCAGATGGACCCTATGGATGAGAGGGGACATCTGATCATTGATTATTCAATTTATGATGCGGTACAGGCTGGTTTCCGGGAAATTATTTTCGTCATCAAGGAGGAAAATAAGCAGATCTTCCAGGAGAGAATCGGAGACCGGATCAGCAGCAGGGTGAAGGTCAGCTATGCCTTCCAGAGACTGAACGATCTGCCGGCGGGCTATCATGTGCCGGAGGGGCGTGTGAAACCCTGGGGGACGGGACACGCCGTTCTGTCATGTTTTTTTGCGGTTCACGGATCTCCGTTCGCGGTGATCAACGCGGATGACTATTACGGGAGAGACGCGTTTCGTAAGATGTATGATTACCTGGCGAACAACGGCGATGATACGAAGTACCGCTACGCGATGGTCGGATATCAGCTGAAGAATACTGTGACAGAAAACGGATATGTCTCCCGCGGAATCTGTGAGGTGAATGACCGGGAGGAGCTCGTGGGGATTCACGAGCGCACACGAATCGAGAAGCATTCGTCCGGGATCGAATACACCGAGGATGACGGGAAGACCTGGACACCCCTTGCGGATGACACGGTGGTCTCCATGAATATGTGGGGCTTCAACTACAGCATCATGAATGAGCTCCTCGCGCGTTTCCCGGCGTTCCTTGACCGGACATTGAAGGAGAATCCGCTGAAGGGAGAGTATTTCCTTCCCTCGGTTGTCGCGGATCTTCTGGCCGAAGACAAGGCGGCGGTGAAGGTAATGACGACGCCGGACAAGTGGTACGGCGTGACCTATAAGGAGGATAAGCCGGTGGTGACCGCCGCGCTGAAGAAGATGACGGAGGATGGAATATACCCGCCGGAGCTTCTGGACGGCGGCGCGCATTGTTGAAACAGCTATCCGTTCGCGATACAATAGAACTGTCCGAAGTGCTGACGCACGTCGGGCAGCTCTTGTTTTTTTACGCGAACAGTGAGCCGCAGCCGAATGCGAAGTATTCGTGTGCGGCGAGCGTCGCGATAGCGAGATAAAACTCGCGCAGCGTGTTTTATCTCGTTTGAACAATTCCAGAGTGATCATATTCTGAAAAATATTTTCCGGAGGACCACAGATTGTTTACGAAGATGAAAAACTCGTCGATCGGCTTCTTTGCCGTCTTTTTCCTTATGCTTGCGGCGGCGGGCGCGCTTCTTGGCAGCAGCTTTTTTCCGTTTTTCAGGTGGTATCTGCTGCTTCTGATCATCGGGGCCGGATTTTTTCCGCTGACCAGAATTCTGTTCGCGGCATTTCGTGACGGTGGATGGCTGTTCTCCAGGGTGATCGGGCTCGCGGCAGGCGGATATGCGGTCTGGGTTCTCGGGCTTGCGGATATTCTCCGGTTTACCGGCCGCAGGGCGCTGGTTGTCACGCTGATCTTTATCGGCGTGTGCTGGGTACTGTTCATGCTGAAGCCTGTGAAGAAAAAGATGGACATTAATCTGATCATTGCGGAGGAGGTGCTGTTCTTCGGACTCTTCGTGTTCTGGGCTTATCTCATCGGCTTCCGGCCGCAGGCAAGCGGAACGGAGAAGTTCATGGATTACGGCTTTATGGCCGCAATGTATCGAAGTACATCCCTCCCCGCGAAAGACATCTGGTATGGAACAGATGCCATCAACTATTATTACGGCGGGCAGTATTTCGGTGTCTATCTGGGAAAAATGTGCGGCGTCGGCGTTTCTTATGCCTACAATGTTTACCGCGCGATGATCGCCGCCCTTGGATTTGTGCTTCCGTTCTCCATCGTGCGCCAGATGGTGTTTGACCGCATGGAGGATCGTCCGCATGCCGGAGCGTGGGCTGCGGCAGGAGGTCTGATCGGCGGCGCGGCGGTTTCACTTGCCGGAAACGGCCACTATGTGATATACGGAATTTTCGGGAAGCCGCTCGGACTCCCGATGCCGGATGGCAGGGATTATTACTGGTTTGCCGACTCAACGCGCTACATCGGATACAATCCGGTGAATACCGCTGACCGGACCATTCACGAGTTTCCCTCCTACTCATTCGTTCTCGGAGACGTTCACGCGCACATGTGCAACATCATTTTTGTGCTGACGGTGGTGGCGCTCCTCTATGCCTGGATCTGCATCGGACGGGAGGACTGCACCGGACGGGCCGGACGGGAGAACTGTACTGGACGGGAGAGAAGATATCTCCCGGACGCGAGATTTCTGTCGGCATCAGCCCTGATCGGCATGTTCCAGTGGACGAATTTCTGGGATTATGTCATATATTTTACCGTTGCCTTTTTCTGCATAATCTTCCGCGCTCTGAACAGCAGCTGCCGGAGCCGGAAGAAAAGGACTGTATCGGTCGTGTATCACACCGCAGTGCTGGCAGTGTTATCAACGGTGACCTCGCTTCCCTTCCGTCTTCAGTTCCAGTCGCCGGTTTCCGGCGTGGCGTTCTGCCGGACCCATACGCCGCTGTATCAGCTGCTGATTCTGTGGGGATTCCCCTTTGTAGTCTTTCTGCTGCTGATTGTCACTGTAGTCGGGAATTACAGGAAAAAAATGCCGGGTGCGATCAGTGGAGGCAGGAACGGAAGAGAAGGGGCCGCGGAGGACACCGGTGAAAAAACCGGGTATTTTCGAACAACGCCGCTGCCGGATCATTTCGCGCTGATTCTCGGACTGTGTGCCTTCGGTCTTGTGCTCGTGCCGGAAATCGTGTATGTCAGGGACATCTACGAGTCCAGCGGATATCCGAGGTCCAATACGATGTTCAAGATGACCTATCAGGCGTTTATACTCTACGGGATGATGATGGCGTATGCCGTCATCTGTTTTCTGGCTTCCAGACAGAGGCTGCGCCGGATTGCAGGAATTGCTGCTGCGGCGTTTTTCGGACTGACGCTCGGGTACTTCCCTGTATCGGTGCGTCAGTTTACCGGAAATATTTTCCATTATGATAATTATCAGGGTCTGGATGCCACATCATTTCTGGAGAGCGCCTATCCGGCTGACGCGGGAGCAATCCGGTGGCTGAATGAGAACGTTCCGGGGCAGCCGGTCGTCCTGGAAGCGGACGGAGACAGCTACAGCACCGCGTGCCGGGTATCGGCGATGACCGGACTTCCGACCGTGCTCGGCTGGTATGTCCATGAATGGCTGTGGCGGAGCGATCCGGAGGACCTGAATCAGAGGTCCGCGGATATCAAGACGATTTATACCTCAGATGACGCAGAAGAGGTCCGAAGCCTGATTGAAAAGTATGGAGTCTCTTATATTTTCGTGGGAAGCGAGGAATACGCGAAGTACGGAACCGTGAATACGGAGGGCATCGCAGAGCTTGGCGAGGTCGTATACAGCAGCAATGGTACATTTATCGTGAAAACAGCTGAGGGATAAGAATGGATCTGTTCGATTACATGAAGGAAAAAAACATGGAGAAGGAAGCGCCTCTGGCATCCCGGATGAGGCCGGAACGGCTGGACGAGGTGGTGGGTCAGGAACATATCATCGGGAAGGGAAAGCTTCTCTACCGCGCCATCATGGCGGACAAGCTGAGCTCGCTGATTTTATACGGACCGCCCGGAACGGGAAAAACAACGCTTGCCCATGTCATTGCGAATACGACGAGCGCGGAGTTTGTGCAGCTGAATGCGACCGCGTCCGGGAAGAAAGATATGGAAGACGCGATACGGGCGGCACAGGATCGCCGGGGAATGTACGGCAGAAAGACGATTCTGTTCATCGATGAGATTCACCGGTTCAACAAGGGGCAGCAGGACTACCTTCTTCCGTATGTAGAGGACGGCACGGTTATTCTGATCGGCGCCACGACGGAGAATCCCTATTTTGAGGTGAATTCTGCCCTGATCTCAAGGTCTGTGGTCTTTGAGCTGAAGCCGCTGTCGACGGAGAACATCCGCGAGCTTCTGAACAGAGCGGTGACCGATCCGGTCAAAGGAATGGGCAGTTATCATGCCGTTCTGGAGCCGGACGCCTGTGAGTTCCTCGCGGACATTGCGGGCGGTGACGCCAGAGAGGCGCTGAATGCGATAGAACTGGGAATTCTGACGACTGAGCCGTCGCCGGAGGACGGGAAAATCCACATCGATCTGGAGACTGCCTCGCAGTGCATTCAGAAGAGAGTGGTTCGCTATGACAAGGCGGGAGACCAGCATTACGACACGATATCTGCCTTTATTAAAAGCATGAGGGGATCGGATCCGGACGCTGCCGTTTACTATCTTGCAAAAATGCTCTACGCGGGGGAGGATGTAAAATTCATCGCGAGAAGAATCATGATCTGCGCATCGGAGGATGTCGGCAATGCGGATCCCATGGCCATGGTAGTGGCTGCGTCTGCGGCGCAGGAGGTGGAACGTGTGGGGATGCCGGAATCCCAGCTCATCCTCGCCCAGGCTGCGATTTATGTGGCCGGAGCGCCGAAAAGCAATGCCTGCACAGAGGCGGTTTTCGAGGCGATGGAATCAGTGCGGAAGAAGCAGACGACGGTGCCCGTTCATCTGCAGGACGCACATTATAAAAGCCATGAGCAGCTCGGCCATGGCATCGGTTACAAATATGCGCACGACTATCCGAACCACTATGTAGAACAGCAATACCTGCCGGACGAGATAAAGGATGCGGTATTCTATCATCCGACCGGAAACGGTTATGAAGAGAAGATCAGAGAGTATTTTGAAAAAATCGGACGGGAGAAAAATCTGAAGTAACCGGGATCTCCGGATTTCCCTCCATATCGGCGTCACATGAGAATCTTCATGATGATCACCGGTGTCACATGAGAATCTTTATGATGACCGCCGGTGTCACATGCGTATCCTCATGCTGGACATCGGAGTCACATAAGAATCTTCATGATCGCCGCGTAGGTTTCCTGGCTCTTCTTCTTCCAGTTTTCCGAAAGCGTCCGTGCGGCCTCCTCGGTGGGAACCGTGAACTTCAGCTCGATGAGCGTCTGTTTTCCTTCCTTGACCATACAGTTCACGGTATAGTCCTGGTTGGAATTGCGGAAATAATCGGCAAGAGTCGATGATTCGTTGCGCATCTCATAGGAGTGCAGAACCAGATAATTGGCGATTTCCCGGCGAATTTCCGGCGGGATTTCATTTCTGAAGTATTCCAGTGTCTGTTTCCCCTGATCGGTCATGCGGTAATAGGTCGTGTGATTGGTGGTCTCGATTTCGAGGAGACCGGTATCAATCATTTCGGACAGGACCTCCTGAAGATGAAAATAGGAGGTATATTTGCGGCTCAGGATCAGATCGGAGATCTGGGCGTTGGTGAGCGGAAAGGTGACCTTTCCGAGCATGAACAGTATGATAAGCTTATACAGTGATGTACCGGATTCCAGCATAGGTAAAACTCCTGACTTTCTTCGGAATTAAAATTTTAAAGGCTGCAGCTTCGGGGTATAAAGGCCCGGGATTTTAAGGTCTCGGGATTTTAAAGCATTAAGCAAGAACTTTTTTGGACTCGGATGCCTCACTGATATCCGGTGGATATCATAGGAAGATGCTGCTGGACCGCTTTCATCTCATTCCGGGATTCAGCGGGACGCTGGCATCACAGGTGTGCGCGTCTGCCGGGCCAGATGATGCGCCCGACAGGCAGAATCATGAGTCTGTCATGAAGTATAACATATTGGCTTTTGTCCGGCAAATATCTGCTTGTTTTTTTCGGACAGTATTAGTATGATAAGCATTGACGTAATGACAGACTGTTTGACGGTGAGACAGCCTGGATGGGACTGGCAGAATGAACCAGTCGGCAAAGCGCTGACAGATAGATAACAGATAGATAAGATATAAGGAGAAATGAATTATGGCAAAGAAACCTACTGTTCTGATGATCCTCGATGGCTACGGTGAGAATCCGGTTTGCGAGCACAATGCGATCTGTGAGGCGAGAACACCGGTGATGGATCAGCTGAAGAGCCAGTGCCCGTATGTTCAGGGACAGGCAAGCGGCCATTATGTAGGGCTTCCGGACGGACAGATGGGAAATTCCGAGGTTGGACATATGAATATGGGTGCCGGCCGTATTGTGTATCAGGATCTGACCCGGATCACAAAGGCAATTAATGACGGCGATTTCTTCCGGAACGAGGAGCTTCTGCTTGCGATCAGCAACGCAAAGAAGAACAACGGAGATCTTCATCTCTGGGGCCTTCTTTCCGATGGCGGTGTGCACAGCCATATTACACATCTGTATGCGCTCCTTGAGCTGTGCAAGAAGGAAAATTTTGACCGGGTTTATGTGCATTGTTTCCTGGACGGACGTGACACGCCGCCGACCTCAGGAATCGAATATATTCGTCAATTGATGGACAAGATGAGAGAGATCGGAGTCGGAAGGATCGGTGTCATTTCCGGACGTTACTATGCGATGGACCGTGATACGAACTGGGATCGCGTGGAGAAGGCATATGACGCTCTGACAAAGGGAGAGGGCGTCGATGGCGGAACAGATCCGCTTCGCGCGATGCAGGCTTCCTATGACAAGGAGATCACGGATGAGTTTGTGATTCCAACGGTCATGAAGAACGAAGACGGGACTCCTGTTGCAACGGTAAAGGAAGGGGACAGTGTGATCTTCTTCAACTTCCGCCCCGACCGCGCGAGAGAGCTTACGAGAGCCTTCTGCGACCCGGATTTCAAGGGGTTTGAGAGAAAGAGAATCGAGAATCTTACCTTTGTGTGCTTCAAGGATTATGATGAGACCATCCCGAACAAGTACATTGCTTTTAAGAACGAGAAACTCACAAATACGTTCGGGGAGTGGCTCGCGAAGAAGGGGATGAAGCAGGCCAGAATCGCTGAAACTGAGAAATACGCGCATGTCACCTTCTTCTTTAACGGAGGCGTTGAGGAGCCGAATGAAGGAGAGGATCGTTTCCTGATCCCTTCTCCGAAGGTAGCTACCTACGACCTTCAGCCGGAAATGAGCGCGCCGAAGGTGTGCGATAAGCTCTGTGAGGCGATCCGTTCTCAGAAGTATGATGTGATTATCATCAATTTCGCGAACCCGGATATGGTCGGCCATACCGGAGTCGAGGCTGCTGCGATCAAGGCGATCGAAGCGGTCGATGAGTGCGTCGGGAGAGCAGTAGAGGCTCTGAAGGAGGTCGACGGACAGATGTTCATCACCGCAGACCACGGAAATGCAGAGCTGATGGTGGATCCCGCTACAGGAGAGCCGTGGACTGCTCATACCACAAATCCGGTTCCGTTCCTGCTTGTGAACTGTGATCCCGCCTACACCCTCAGAGAAGGCGGAGCGCTCTGTGACATTGTTCCGACGCTGATTGAGCTGATGGGTATGGAGAAGCCGGCGGAGATGACCGGGAAGTCTCTTCTTGTCAGAAAATAAAGAGTTTGTATGTGGCGCTGTATACTCCATACGGTAAACCGGGCGTCATCATAAGTATAAAGTCAGATGGAAAGACAGCGTGGTCTTTACCCCTGGAGGGGAAGGTCACGCTGTCTGTTTTGATATGCGTAATTCGTGTCCGCCGGACGGCGTGAGGTGAGTCTTGACTACAGAAACAGCAGAGGCTATAATCTTGAACGTTCAGAGATCGTTCCTGCGATGAGATGAACAGATAACAATGCACCGCGTGAAAGTGCAGATGAAAGTGCTGTGTATAGCGCTGTTTATCGCATAGATGAAAGCACAGCATATGAAAGCACTGCAGCGTATGCTCTGTTATAAAGGAAGGAAATTAGTAGAGATTTTTAAGGAAGAGAGGAAGAAGAAATGATGAAAAAAGCAATGGCTCTTTTACTGACTGCCGGCATGACACTGTCGCTGGCAGCATGTGGTTCTGCAGCAGGCAGTTCCAGTTCCTCGGAAGCGGCATCCGCTTCCGGATCATCAGCAGAAAGTACAACGGAAGCGGCAGCATCTGTGAGCGCCTCTTCGTACGGCGACATCAAGACCGTCACCTCCGGAGAGCTCCATATGGCGACGAATGCTGCGTTCCCGCCCTATGAGACGACGGATGATAATGGCGGCTATACCGGTATCGATGTAGATATCGCTGCAGAGATCGCAAAAGAGCTTGGCCTGAAGCTGGTTGTCGATGATATGGATTTCTCCTCTGTCATCACATCGGTTCAGTCCGGCAAGGAAGATATCGCAATGGCGGGAATCACGGTTAATGAAGAGAGAAAGAAGAACGTGGATTTCACTGACAGCTATGCGAAGGGCGTTCAGTCCATCATCGTTCCGGAGGATTCTGATATCAAATCGGTTGATGATCTTTCCAATGACAAGATGATCGGATGCCAGGAGGGAACCACCGGTTATATCTATGCTTCTGATACACCGGAAAACGGAGGCTTCGGTGAGGACCATGTCGTTGCGTATACGAACGGAGCCATGGCGATTCAGGCTCTGCTCGGTGGGAAAATCGATGCCGTGATCATCGATAATGAGCCGGCGAAGGCGTTTGTAGCGCAGAACAAGGGACTGAAGCTTCTGGATACCGACTATGTGAGCGAGGATTACGCCATCGGAGTCAGCAAGGACAATCCTGCGCTTCGTGACGCCATCAACAGCATTCTGAAGAAGCTGATCGCAGACGGAACCGTACAGTCCATTATCGACAAATACATTAATACAGATTCCTCCTCTGAGGCGGTAAGCTCTTCCTCCGCTTCCGTGAGCACGAGCTCAGCAGCCACTGCCGGCTGATAGCGGTGATTTCGAGGCTTTCAGCCCTTCATTTGACAGGAAATGTGGAGAATGAAGAGACTGCCCTGACGGAGATAAAGAAAATGTCCGGACGGAAATGAGGGAAGCACCCGCATGGAGAAGCTTGTCCGGATGGGAGAATTGACAGACGGGCTTACAGAATTGAATTATTGGCGGGATGGGCTTGCACCATCCCGTTTTTTTTAGTAATATATGAATAATTATGCATGTCTCTGTGTTGCATGATGAATTTCAAGTCGGGAGGAAAAAGCAGTGGCAGAATTTTGGGCCGGTGTGCGCGACAATTTCTATCAGAGCTTTGTGGCGGCTGACAGATGGAAACGTTATCTGGATGGATTGAGGGTTTCCATTATTGTGACGCTTGGCGCGCTGGCGATCGGTATCATACTCGGGATCCTGGTCGCGGTTGTGCGTACCATGCACGATCAGCAGAAAATCGGAAAGGTCAGCGGAGGACTGAAAGTTCTGAACATTATCTGTGAGGTATACACGACGGTGATTCGCGGAACCCCGATGATGGTTCAGCTTCTGATTATGGGATTTGTTATTTTTGCGGCGAGCCGGAACCTTGTGGGAGTTGCCATCCTTGCTCTTGGCATCAACTCGGGAGCCTATGTATCCGAGATCATCCGGAGCGGTATCATGTCCATCGATCCGGGGCAGATGGAAGCGGGACGGTCGCTTGGAATGGGCTATACCACGGTAATGAAGGACATCATTATCCCGCAGGCGGTCAAGAATATCCTCCCTGCGCTCGGCAATGAGCTGATCACACTGTTTAAGGATACATCCCTGGTAACGGTCATTGGACTTACGGATTTGACGAAGGTTGCGATGCAGATCCAGGCGAAGACCTATCAGGCCTTTATGCCCTTAATCGGAATTGCCCTCATGTACCTGGTGGTTGTCATGATTCTCACCTGGCTTCTGGGAATCCTTGAGAGGAGGATGCGTAAAAGTGACAGACGCTAAAGCACTGATCCAGGTCGAGCACCTGGTCAAAAAATTCGGTGACAATACGGTTTTAAATGATATTTCGGATCATATCTCGGAGGGCGAGAAGGTCGTGATCATCGGTCCGTCCGGATCGGGAAAATCCACTTTTCTGCGATGCCTGAATCTTCTGGAGATCCCGACGTCCGGAAAAATCATCTTTGACGGAACGGACATCACGTCGGACAAGACGGATATCAATCAGATGCGTCAGCAGATGGGAATGGTATTCCAGCATTTTAATCTCTTTCCGAACAAAACCGTCAGGAGAAACATCACCCTCGCTCCGGTGCGTACGGGACGTATGAATCAGGCCGAGGCGGATGCCGAGGCAGAGAAGCTGCTTGAACGGGTCGGGCTTCTGGATAAGGCGGATGCCTATCCTTCCAGTCTGTCAGGCGGACAGAAGCAGCGAATTGCGATTGTGCGGGCACTCGCCATGCACCCGAAGGTGATGCTTTTCGATGAGCCGACATCTGCTCTTGATCCGGAGATGGTAGGAGAGGTTCTGAATGTAATGAAGGAACTGGCAGATGACGGAATGACGATGGCAGTGGTTACGCATGAGATGGGCTTCGCCCGAGAGGTGGCGGACCGCGTCATGTTTGTGGCGGATGGCATCATCATGGAACAGGGAACCCCGGATGAGATCTTCAATCATCCGAAGGCGGGAAGGCTGCAGGATTTTCTCTCAAAGGTTCTCTGAGAAGAATTGACTGACGGTGTGCTCATGATAAGTGCCTGAGACAGAGACAGAAAATCGGACGGATGGGATTCCGGAGACAGCAGAGCGGCGGAAACGGCTTTATTTACGCGAACAGTGAGCCGCAGCCGAATGCGAAGTATTCGTGTGCGGCGAGGGCCGCGATAGCGAGATAAAACTCGCATAGCGTGTTTTATCTCGTTCATTGAATGGCGAAGACACGCGGCACAGATGCATACTGAGGCAGAGAAACAGGGAGAAGGCGCATGAAATTTGTGGTACAGAGAGTCACAGAGGCAAGGGTTCAGGTGGACGGCAGAACGACCGGTGAGATCGGGAAGGGATTTCTGGTACTGATCGGCGTCGGCGAAAGCGACACGGAGGAAATCGCCGACAAATATCTGAAGAAGCTGATCGGGCTGCGTATTTTTGAGGACAGTCAGGGCAAGACGAACCTTTCCCTTCAGGATGTCGGAGGAGAACTGCTTCTGGTATCCCAGTTCACCCTGTACGCGAACTGCAGAAAGGGAAACCGGCCGAGCTTCCTGGAAGCCGGAAATCCGGATAAGGCAAATGCGCTCTACGAGTACATCATACGGAAGGCCAGAGAACAGGTACCGGTGGTTCAGACGGGTATTTTCGGTGCGGATATGAAGGTCTCGCTGGTAAATGACGGTCCGTTTACGATCATTCTGGAGGATCTGTAGAGAAAGAAGCTGCCGAAATGCGCGGAATTCATGAATCAGGCTGCGTAATTCATGAAATTAGCGGGTTGAATTTCCTGAATAGGTATGCTAATATCATATTCGTGAGTTTTTTGGTTAGAAACAGGAGGGTTTGTTTTGGTTATTCTTCGCACTGTACTGACAGTTCTGTTTGCAATAGATTCCGTAGCGCTGATCATTGTCGTACTCATGCAGCAGGGCAAGGACAGAGGTCTTGGCGCGATCGCCGGTATGGCAACGACCTCTGATACGTACTGGAGCAAGAACAAGGGCCGTTCAAAGGAGGGCAATCTGATCCGTCTGACAAGGATCATGGCGATTGTCTTTGTCGGACTTGCGGTTGTTCTGAATATGAGCTTCTGATGAATAAGACATAGTAGGGCTGTTGCAGATCATTGCAGCAGCCTTTCTTTGTTTTTGAGACAATGAGACCAGGCGGTTGAGCTTATTTTAAAAAGGGTAATGATGAAAAAATACAGAAACATAAAAAATTCCGAGGACCGAGGAAGAGAAAAGACATACAGCCGCCGCGCGGGCAGAAGACAGGCTGCAAGAAAAAAGGAACGGAAGGTACTTGCCGATCTGATCGGATCAAAGAATTACAAGCCGATGCGCGCGAAGGATATCGCGTTTCTTCTGGACGTACCGAAGGCAAAGGTTAAGGATATGATGGAGGCGCTTGACGCTCTGGTTCTGGAGCACAAGATCCGAAAGGACAAAGAGGGCCGCTATGAAATGGTCAGGCCCGGCGATCAGGCAGAAAAAAACGGATCCGGGGAGTCTGCTTTTCTTGCGGGTCATGAGAAGTCCGGTTCCCGCCAAGGTGATCTGACCGGCCATAAGGGCGCCGATTCGCGCCGCGATGATCTGAACGGCCATAAGCGCGTTGATGCCCGTCATGGCGACCGGGAATCCCGCGGGAGGAGCCGCAGGGGTTCTGAGGCGGGCGGAAACTCTCGCAGCGAAAGGGTTATTACCGCGGAGATCCGGAACGCTATCCGCAAGCTGGATCCGGATGATCCGGCGACAGCACTCACCGAGGTAGTGCTGGAATATGGGGTTCCCGCTGAATTTCCGCAGAAGGTTCTGGATCAGGCAGCCGGATTTCCCGCCTGCCCGGGTCCGGGGGACATCGCCGGTCGTCTCGATCTGAGGAGCCGGCAGATCATTACGATCGACGGAGATGATTCCCGGGATTTTGATGACGCGGTTTCGCTCGAGCGGGACGGATCGGGGTATATCCTTGGTGTGCATATCGCGGATGTCACAAATTATGTGGTGGCTGGCAGCGCGCTGGACAAGGAAGCGCTGAAGAGAGGAACCTCTGTCTATCTCGCGGACCGTGTGATTCCGATGCTGCCCGAAAAGCTTTCCAACGGGGTCTGCTCTCTGAACGAGGGCGAGGACAGACTTACGCTGTCCTGCATCGTGAAAATGGACAGGCAGGGAAATATCCGCGGCAGCAGGATTGTGGAAAGCGTGATCTGCAGCTCGCATCGCATGACTTATTCCGAAGTGGACCGGATCTTCACGGAGAATCCGGCCGAGCTCAGGGAAAAATACGCGGATGTTCTTCCGATGCTTTTTGATATGCGTGACCTGGCGGCAAAACTTGAGCAGCAGCGCCACGATCGCGGCATGATTGATTTCGAATTTCCGGAGACCAAAATCCGGATCGACCGGATGGGATACCCGGTGGAGATCCGTCCGTCTTATCCGACAACTGCGACAAAGCTGATCGAACAGTTCATGCTGACCGCAAACGAGGTGGTTGCGAAAACGTATTTTGACAAGCAGGTGCCGTTTTTGTACCGGACGCACGAAAGCCCGGATGAGGATAAAATTGAGGATACGCTGAAGCTGGTGCGCTCCATGGGGATCTCTGCGGAAAAGGCGGGACATCACATCACGCCTTCTGAAGTGCAGAAGATCATCAGCCGTGCAGAGGGGACGCCCCGGGAATCGCTTGTCAGCTCCATGCTTCTGAGATCCATGCAGCAGGCCAGATACACGCCGGAAAACGGCGGTCATTTCGGTCTTGCCTCACAGTACTACTGCCACTTCACATCACCGATCCGGCGATATCCGGACCTTCAGATCCACCGGATCATCAAGGATGATCTTCACGGGAATCTGACCGGAAGAAAACTGTCGTATTACAACCGGATCATGCAGGATGTCGCGTGGAAATCCTCCGCGCTTGAGCGGCGGTCCGTTGAGGTAGAACGGGAGACCAATAAAATCGAGATGGCCAGATACATGGGCGAACATCTCGGAGAGGTGACGGAAGCACAGGTAACCGGTGTCACCGGATGGGGAATCTACGTACAGCGTCCGGACACAATTGAGGGGCTGGTGCATGTGTCAACGTTGAAGGGCGATTACTATATCTTCGATGAGAGCGCCATGACGCTGACCGGGAAAAACAGCGGAAGGATATTTGAAATCGGACAGAAGCTCCGGGTAAAGGCGGTCCGGGCAGATGCAAGGCTCCGCCAGATAGATTTTGTCCTTGCGGAAGATGATGACGAGGGAGAGAACGGAAATGGCAAAGGAAAAGGGAACGAAGCTGATTGCGAATAACAAAAAAGCTTACCATGATTATTTCATCGATGAAAAGTATGAGTGTGGCATTGAGCTGCACGGCACAGAGGTAAAATCCTGCCGTATGGGGAAATGCTCCATCAAGGAATCCTACGTAGGAATCAAGGACGGAGAGATTTTTATCTATGGAATGCATATCAGCCCTTATGAAAAGGGAAATATTTTCAACCGCGATCCGCTCCGCGTCAAGAAACTTCTCATGCATAAAAATGAGATTCTGAAACTTCAGCAGAAATCTGCCCAGAAGGGCTTCACGCTTGTTCCGCTTCAGGTCTATTTCAGAAATTCCAGAATCAAGGTCGAGATCGGACTTGCGCGAGGCAAGAAGCTCTATGACAAGCGGGCGGATATCGCGAAGAAGGACATGCGCCGCGAGACGGAGCGCGAGTTCAAGATCCGGAATCTGTGACAGATCCGGACACATCAGAACGACCCGATTACAGGCGGGGCTGACGGTCAGGAAGATGTCTTCCGGATAATTGCGCGGAACATGAGAAGAACGTACAGACCAGCGGTAATCCATGCTGCCTGATGGGTCCAGCAGATGGTAGTGAATCCAAGAACCGGGAGCGTTCCGAGTGCGAAAGCCGTGCGGGCAATCATTTCGATGACACCGGAGAAGATCGCCTTGCCGGGCTGTCCCATTCCCTGAATCGCGGGGCGGAATACATTGACAGAGGTGACCAGCCAGAACGTGAATCCCACGGTTTTCAGAAACTGAGCTGTGATATCCAGTATCCGGGCAGAATCCGGGGATTTATTTAGAAAGAGCATAGCAATCTCTCTTCCGGTTAAAGCCATGAGTGAACCAAAGATCACGCCATACAGCAGGCCCATGAGGAAACCCTCCCGGACACCCTTCCGTATGCGGTCATATTTTCCTGCGCCAAAGTTCTGTCCCACATAGGTGGCGATCGAAGAAGACAGAGCAACATACGGACACATGACAAACTGCTCGATCCGGTCACCCGCCGTGTATCCGGCGACATAAAGACTGCCCAGACTGTTGTTGCAGGCCTGCATGACCATGCTTCCAATTGCTGTGATGGAAAACTGCAGTCCCATCGGAAGCCCCATGACAAGCAGGTTTCTGGCGTATCTTCCGCTCCATACCCGATCTTCCTTCTGAGGATGCAGCAATTTCATGCTGCGCGCAATGTACAGAAGACACATCAGACCACTGAGCGCCTGGCTGGTGATGGTTGCGACAGCAGCTCCGGAAACGCCCCATTTCAGAACAGCTACGCAGAACAGATCCAGAAAGATATTCAGCGATGCGGCAATGGCAAGAAACAGAAACGGCTCCCGGCTGTTCCCCACTGCACGGAGAAGCGAAGCCTGCATATTATAGAAAAACGTAAAGGGCAGGCCGAGAAAAATGATGAGCAGATACTGATCCGCGTCACGGCGGATGCCTTCCGGCGTGTGCAGGACCTGGATGATCTGCGGACATAAAATGGCCGTAGCCGTCGTCAGTACAGCGGCACAGAGAATGGTGAGGATCACGGTGTGGTAGATGTACCGGCGCATTTCCTGCATTTTGCGGGCGCCGAAACGCTGGGCAACCGGTATGGCGAACCCGTCACAGGCACCGCTGCAGAATCCGATTACCATAAACTGGACACTGGAGGAGGCGCCGACCGCCGCCAGTGCGCTCGCGCCGAGAAGTCTTCCGACGATGATAGAATCAACCATATTGTAAGTCTGCTGTACAAGCTGTCCCAGCAGGACCGGAATCATAAAACGCAGGATGAGACGGAATGGACTTCCCTCTGTCATGCGGCGGATTCCCCCGGAAATCTGTGTATTGGTATCTGACATGATTTCTGACATGATATTTTTTCCCTTCTATAGTCGCCGGCAGCTTATTATTGAAACAAATGGATCAGCCCCATGCATATGTTAAAACGCATAGATCAAGCAGTCCCATGTATATATTAAAACGCATAGATCAGCTGTGTAATATTGCGAATGAAAAGGCCTGATCGGGCGCCGTTGATGATTCTATCATGCATAGCCGTGCTGTCAAGATACCTTATACTATTTGCAATTGAGAACACGGAGAAAGGGGAAACTGTAAGAGCAACCCGTTGACATCGGCAATAAGCTGTGGTATATTAAGGAATACTGAATCATATACCAGAGGGACGCTTTCCGTGTCGGAAGGCGGTTCCGTTATTAGCTGTATGATTATTATACGGGCTAGTACTGGTTTCGACGGGGATTTTGAAGTTCGGGAAGCCATCCGTGGAAGCCGTGACCACGTAAAAACATGACAATTAAATTTAAACGCTGATAACGATAGTTACGCGCTTGCTGCTTAACTAAAGCAGCTGTCGGGCAGGAGGGTTCCCGTGCCTTCCTGTTTCGGCATTATCCAAGACGGGGAACTGTCATGCCAAAGCTTTGAGGTATGGCGGATTTTATGAAGCTACTGAAACCGTAAGCCTGTCAGGCGGCATACGGCAGAGGGAATGTCAATAGACTGACTGTGATGGAAGAAGCCGGACAGAGAGGTTTTCGGACGCGGGTTCGATTCCCGCCTGGTCCACTTGAAAAAATCCCGGAGATCCTTTATTTACAAGGGTTTCCGGGATTTTTTGTTTCTGTTTGTTTGCAAATTGTTAGATCATAATGGGCTTTATTCTTTCGTCTGCTCCGTACGAAAGAGCTTCGCATACTTTTTCTTCATACTCTTTCTTTAAGAAGAGCTTCGCATTTTCTATAAAGAATTTGCGGAGCTGTTTTTTTACGCGAACAGTGAGCCGCAGCCGAATGCGAAGTATTCGTGTGCGGCGAGCGTCGCGATAGCGAGATAAAACTCGCGCAGCGTGTTTTATCTCGCTTACCTGTGTTCATTTATAACGCGCTGTCTGCGGCTCTTTTATTATGCTGTCAGAATCCCTGTCAGAACACAAAATGTACCAGAAGCATGTAGCAGGCGGTTCCACCGGCCATGGGAAGAATCATCCCTTTCTTCCAGACAAAGAGCGCTATGACTACAGCGATGGATATAAGCTCCGGGAGCCCGTGGTGTGCGCCGGCGAAATTCACATTTCGCAGGCAGTAGATGACCAGAAGCCCGAAGACGGCAGGCGCCAGCACCTTGCCGAGATAATTGATGACCCGGGGGATTTTTTTCCCTTCCGGGAACAGGATATATGGGAGAAACCGGGTCAGGACGGTGCCGAGAACGGCAACTCCGATGGTTATGAACTGCTGGTATAGCGGCATATCAGTCATGGCGTTCCTCCTTCGTGACTATTCCTGTCTTTGCTGTGTCTGTACTTGTGCCTGCTGTGACTATTCCTGTCTTTGCTGTGTCTTTGCTTGCGTCTGATGCTTCTATACTTGTCGTTGCTGTGTCTGCTGTGTCTGTACGTGCCGCTGTTTTTTGCAGTTCAGCAGGAGCACCGGACGGATCCAGAAATCTGCGGAAGCTCATGAGAAGTGCCAGTATGAGTATCATGGCGGGTATGATGAAATGATCCGCGCCAAAGATGATCAGGGCCACCACGGAACCGAGGATGCCGATCAGCTCGGGAATATGATCCTTTATCAGGGTTTTCATACGCGTGCCGTCCTTCATCCACTGATTCATCAGAATTACAACAAACATGGCAGTCATGACAAAATCAAGACCTTCGACATCAAAGGTAATGAGACCTCCCAGAAGGCCTCCCAGAGTTGTTCCAAGCGTCCAGTACATCTGATCCAGAAATGAAATCCAGAAATAAAAACTGCCGCGGTCTACGCCTTCCGGAACAGGAGTGGTATAAATAACGGAGAAGGTTTCATCACTGGTGGTGTAAATGAGATAAAACTTTTTCCAGCCGACGTTCCGGTAAGTTTTGAGAAGGGAGATTCCGTAGAACAGGTGGCGGGCACCGACCATGATTGCCGTGACAAAGACGGACAGGGGATGGAAGGCAGACAGAAGCATGGAGACCAGAAGGAACTCCATAGACCCGGTATAGACGATCAGCGCCGTCAAAGTCGGATACCACCAGGGAAAACCAGACGTCCGCATGAGAATGCCGTAGGTGATCCCGAGAAAGATATAGCCCGCCATTACCGGTATGGTATGGGGAAAGGCGGAACGGAAAGCACTGTGAGAATTATTGATGTCGTTCATAAGGACTGCTCCGAAAACAAGAAGAAGGTAATGAATGAAGGGTAAATACCGGACAAAACAAAGAACAACAGCGGTCCGGGCTCTGTCCGCACCACAGAATACTTAAAGCAGGCTGGTGTTGGACAGCCATGCTTTTCTCGTAATTTGCGTAATTCAGTATACAGGATTCCATAAAAAATGCAAACGATCGGATCCGTGGCAATGGGGCGGAATTCCTGCCCGTGGGAAGATTCGGGTATTGATCGGACCGGCAGATTCCGTTAAGCTTAATGCGATGAATATTGCGGGCAGAAATCCTGCAGGATGGGCTGCAACCAAAGGGGAGAAAGAAGATGGGTGACATACTTTTTATTGTTGTACCGGCGTACAATGAGTCAGAAAATATCAGGCAGCTGGTGAGCGACTGGTATCCGGTCGTAGAAAGACACAGCGCGGGGCAAAAATCACGGCTGGTGATCGTAAATGACGGGAGCCGGGACGATACCTATGAGATTCTGCAGGAACTTGCCGTGGATCGGCCTCTTCTGCAGCCGCTGACGAAACCGAACGGGGGACATGGATCGGCCGTTTTATTTGCTTACAGGTACGCGGTTGATCAGAGAGCGGATTATATTTTTCAGACAGATTCGGACAGGCAGACAGATCCTGCGGAATTTGAAGCGTTCTGGGAGCAGCGGGAATCCTTCGATGCCATCTTCGGGAACCGCACGAAGCGCGGAGACGGGAAGAATCGGGCATTTGTAGAGAAGGTGCTCTGCCGGATACTGAAGTATTATTTCAGGGTGTCTGTTCCGGATTCGAACGCGCCGTTCCGTCTGATGACAAGAGCTTATCTGGAGGAGTTTCTTCCGATGATGCCGGCGAACTACAATCTTCCGAATGTCATGCTGACGACCTTTGGCGTCCGCTTTCACAAAAGGGTGAAGTTCATTCCGATTACATTCGGACCGCGTCAGGGAGGAAAGAATTCCATGAACGTAAAGAAAATTGTGAAGATCGGCTGGCAGGCGCGAAAAGACTTCAGAATGTTCCGGAAGTATACAGGCTGAAGCCAAATGATCATTTGCCCCGCGACTCATCACATTTTTTACACAATGTTTCTCTATAATTAAAATCGTATGGGTTCGATGAGTATATAACAGCCGATCAGAAGCTGGTGTTTGTTTGAAAAAAGAATGACATGCATTGCAGGCGCCGTTTGTGTTACATTTGATCATAACAGGCGGAAGGATACGCAGCATTGCATGAGAAGGCCATCCCTGAATTATATCAGGTAAGGAGAGATGCGATATGGATAAACTGAAGGTAATGGTAGTTGATGATGAAGCAAGGATGAGGAAACTGGTCAGAGATTTCCTCGTAAAAGATAATTTTAATGTCATTGAGGCTGCAGACGGGGAAGAGGCTCTGAGCAAATTTTATGAGGATAAGGATATTGCACTGATTTTGCTGGATGTCATGATGCCGAAGATGGACGGATGGCAGGTCTGCCGCGAGATCAGGAAGGAATCAAAGGTTCCGATTATCATGCTGACAGCGAGAGGCGACGAGAGAGACGAGCTTCTGGGCTTTGATCTGGGGGTTGACGAGTATATCTCCAAGCCCTTCAGTCCGAAGATTCTGGTGGCAAGGGTTGAGGCAATCCTCCGCAGGACGAATAAGATGAACCAGAACGATATTCTGGAGGCGGGCGGAATCGAGATCAACAAATCCGCTCACCAGGCGTCTGTGAACGGGCAGCCCATCGAGCTGAGTTTCAAGGAATTTGAGCTGCTCACATATTTTCTCGAGAATCAGGGAATTGCGTTGTCCCGGGAGAAGATTCTGAATAATGTGTGGAACTACGATTATTTCGGTGACGCGCGGACGATTGATACGCATGTGAAGAAGCTGAGAAGCAAGATGGGGAGCAAGGGCAACTATATCAAGACCATCTGGGGCATGGGGTACAAGTTTGAAGTGGACAATGAATAAATGAAGAAATCACTGAGAAAGAGGATCGCCCTGACTTTTATCCTGATCATGGCTATGTTCATAGCGATGATCGGTGTGTTTGAGTATTTTTTTGTTGACGGGTATTATATGCGCGTCAAGATGAATAAGCTGGTGGACAGCTACAACATGGCGAATGAGGCGGACAGCGACACCATGCCGGAATCCTTTAATAAATTCGCAAATATCAACAATCTGACGTACGGAATCACCGACGCGAATATTTCACGTGTTCTGGATACCAATTCAAGGAATTCCTCGACCATGTCGGGACGCCTTTTCGGCGTGATCATGGGGAAGGAAGAGGGGAATTACGCGAAGGTAAAGGAGACGGAGAAGTATTCGGTCATCCGGATTCAGGACCGTTTTGCCGGCATTGAGTATTTGGAGCTGTATGGAACGCTGGAAAACGGCGACTACTATCTGGTGCTGACTCCGGCGCAGAGCATTGCCGAGGCCGCGCAGATCTCTGTCCGCTATTATCTGTACCTTGGCTTCCTGGCAATTGTCATCGGCGCGATCAGCATCTGGTTTGTCACAAAGCGGATTGTAGAGCCGATCCTGGAGCTGAACAGCCTGTCCAAGCGAATGGCGGATCTTGATTTTGACGCACATTATACCAGCGGCGGAGAAGATGAGATCGGAGAGCTGGGGAAAAACTTCAACGTGATGTCGGATAAACTGGAGACGGCGGTGAGCGACCTGAAGAGCGCAAACGCCAGACTGGAGAGAGATATCGCGGAAAAAATTCAGATCGATGAGATGCGGAAGGAATTCCTGGGAAATGTGTCCCATGAACTGAAGACGCCGATCGCGCTGATTCAGGGATATGCGGAAGGACTGAAGGATAATGTCAATGACGATCCGGAGAGCCGGGATTTTTACTGCGATGTCATCATCGATGAATCCAAGAAGATGAACCATATGGTGCGCCAGCTTCTGACACTGAACCAGCTGGAGAACGGCAATGACCAGCTCAGCATGGAGCGGTTTGAGCTCGTCGAGCTGATAAACGGAGCCGTGGCGCATGAGAAGCTGATGATCGAGCAGAAGAAAGCGCGGATTATCCTGAACGCGAAGGCTCCGATTTACGTCTGGGGTGATGAGTTCAAGATCGAGGAAGTGATTACCAACTATCTGACCAATGCGCTGAATCATCTGGAGGGTGACGACAGAATAGAAATCACCTGCACCGAGAAGGACGGGATCGTTACAACCACGGTGTTCAACAGCGGGAAGCCGATACCTGAGGAGTCGCTCGACAAAATTTGGGAGAAGTTCTATAAGGTGGATAAGGCAAGAACCAGAGCCTACGGCGGCAGCGGAATAGGTCTGTCCATCGTGAAGGCGATCATGGATGCGCATCAGCAGAAATGCTGGGCCACCAACTACAAAAACGGCGTGGCCTTCTCCTTCACGCTGGAAAGCAAAGTTGAGATTTGAAGAAAAAACATCGCCGCATCGTTCTCTGGAACGGTGCGGCTTTACTTTTCATTCCGGATTGCCCTCTTCGCTCAGGTGGTATTCCTTGTATTTCTGCAGAAAACCATCCGGGTGTTCGAAATCCGTGTGCATCAGCCTTGCGGTGATGTTTGCGGCCAGCTGACTGCGCGTACAGCCGCCTCCGATCGAGGCATACTGCACCGGCGTTTTTTCCGGGAAAATCGAGGTTGTGAGGTTTAGACCGATGCCGATGCATACCTCCTGAAGTTTTCCGGATTCCAGATCGGTGCTGGTTGCTTCACAGAGGATCCCGCCTATCTTGTGAGATCCGTCATAGAGATCATTTACCTTGCGGATCTGAAGAGACCGGCCGGTCAGTTCCCTCACTGCTTCGACAGCCGCGACAGCGGCGGCACGGCTTACCAGCTGAAACTTCGTCAGAATGAGGTTCAAAGGGAGAAGAAGCGTCATGTAGAGACCGGTAGAAGCCGGAGAGTAGAAGCCGGATCCGTTGTGTCCGCGTCCCTGTGTCTGCCGTTCACCGATGATAAGGGCGGCGCTTGAAAAGCCATCTGCGATCATGCGCTGCGCCTCCAGATTCGTGGAATCGATTTCCCGGAAGAGGCAGATCCTGATACGGCAGGAACCATCCGCGAGAAACATGTCATCCGGAAGCTCGGAACGGATGCTGTCCTCGGAAACAATGTCAGAGGATTCCCTCAGATAATAGCCTCTCTTCCGGTCAGAGAGGATGGGATATCCTTCGCTTTTTAATGAATTGACGGCCTTCCAGATGGCATTTCTGGAGACACCGTACCGGTCCGCAAGATCCTGCCCGGAAACCGGATTTCCTATATTCTGCTGCAGCTCTCTCAGAATCTGTTCTTTTACTTTTACCATTGTGCACTCCTCGCCGGTTCCTATTATACCACAGTAAATGCCCGTACGATAAGTCGTGCCACATACTGTACAAGTCCCCGCGTCACTTCGCTGCTTCGCAGCTTCCGTGCCGCTAACAGGTGACCGACTTCGTCGGTCTGTCGCGGCGTTCGCCCCACCGCTTCACACTTTGTGTGAGCGGATGTGGCTCACTGCCCGCGCATATTCGTACTCCCGCAATCCCGCAGTAACTCACCATGGAAAAATTTTTGGATTTTTGCTATAATATACTCATAATTGATGACGAATGGGTGAATTTTTTTCAGCAGCTGAAGGTTAAGCACATATAGAAAAGAGGCAAAAAATGTATCAGAAAGGTGACTATGTAGTTTATGGATCAAATGGACCATGCCTCGTAATGGATGTGACTCGGCTACACATGCCGGGCTGCGACAGAAAACGTAAGTATTACGTTTTACGACCGGTTAATTCAGACAAGAGTACGATTTATTCCCCGGTAGACAATGATAAGGTGGCGATGCGTGAAATACTGGATCGTCAGTCCGCGGAGGCAATCATCGATGAAATCCCCGATATCGAATTTCTCGAGGTTGAGAGTGAAAAGTTCCGCGAAGAACAGTACAAGGATATTATCCGCAACAACAATGTCAGAGACTGTATCAGCATGATCAAGACATTGTTTGTAAAGCGGAAGAAGAGACTGGAGCAGGGCAGGAAATTCACGACGGTGGATGAGAAGTATCTCAGAGAAGCAGAAGCGATTGTTTGCAGTGAATTTTCCATTGCTCTGGGGAAGGACGCGGATGCGGTCGATCAGCTTCTCCGGAACAGATTCAAGCTCGTGAAGGAGAAGCCGAAGGCATAGGCGCGGGTCTTACATCAGAATTGGATGAGTCACGACGGTTGCTGACAGAATGAGATACGGAACAAGATATACAATGTGATAAAGAACAAGATACGGAATGAGATACCGAACAGAAGCCTGGGGACGGCCGGTTGCCGATTACCCTGCGGCTTCTTTTTTGTATCCGCTTCCAAGGCTGTGACCTGCTGCTCTGGCGTCGTTCGCGGCCGATCTGCTCCTGCGTCGTTCGCGGCCGATCTGCTCTGGCGTCGTTCGCGGCTGATCTGCTCCTGCGGCGTTTCTGGCTGATCTGCTTTACATTTTCACAGAGCTGGAATATCATGAAAAAGAACTCTGTATGCAATCTGCGGCAGGAGTATTGCTGAGAAGAATTCTGTATGCAGTTCGCGGCAGAATTGCCGCTGAGAAGAATGCTGAATATACAGAGGAAGATGAAGGAGAAAGATTTAAATGAAAAATTCCTATCGTTTTTTTGAAAATCGGGATTGCCAGTACTTTCCGTGTCATAAAGGGCTTGAGAACTTCAACTGCATGTTCTGCTACTGTCCCTTCTATCTCAGTGAGAAATGTCCGGGGAATCCTGTCTTTGTCAGCCGCGGGAACAATGAAATCATCAAGGACTGCACCGACTGCAATTTTCCTCACCGTCCGGAGAGCTACGATGTAATTATCCGGTGGATCATGCATGAGAATAAGCATCGGACTTTCAGCGAGGAGATCAGAAAAAAAGCAGTCCTTTCAAGAAAAACAGATGCATCAGCAACAGACACGTCAAGAGCGGATACATCAGGAGCGGATACATCAAGAACAGACACGTCAAGAGAAGATACAGGCGGATCCCTGTAAAATTTTCAGATGATTTAAATATGGAAAACTGACGAGATGAAAGAAAGAAAAATCCTCAAGAACAAAGCATATCTTTACCTGACAGAATTTTTCGCGGGCATGGCTGTCATGGCCGTGGAGCTTGGAGCTAGCCGTCTTCTGGCTCCTTATTTTTCGTCCTCACAGATCGTCTGGACCATCATCATTTCCACGATCATGATCGCGATGGCTCTGGGAAATATCTATGGGGGCAGAAGCGCGGACAAAAATCCGGATCCTGACAGGCTTTATCGCCGGCTGCTGATCGCCGCGGTATGGACGGCAGCCATACCGGTACTTGGCAAATACATTATTCTTCTGATCACAGGCATTCTGATCGTCACGATCAGCAGCAATCTTCTGATTGCTGCGGGCTTTCTCGCGTGTATGGTCATTTTCGTATTTCCCTGCTTTCTGCTCGGTACTGTGACGCCGTCTCTTACCAAATATGCGGTCCGAAGTCTGGATGACAGCGGAAGCACCGTGGGAAGGCTCGGCGCCGCGAATACCGTGGGCAGCATCATCGGCACCTTCACGCCGACCTTCATCACAATTCCGACGGTTGGAACGTCGGTGACATTCCTGATTTTCTCGGGTATTCTTCTGGCACTTGCCATGATCTATTTCATCAGCGCCAACACCGGAAGAATCCGTTGTCTGGTATCGGTGATCTTGTTTGTGGTGTGCAGTGTCTTCGGCCATTCCGGACATTTTGCGTTCTGGAACAATTCTCTGGCTTACGAAGGCGAATCCATCTACAACTATCTGCAGGTTCAGGAGGACAAGGATACAGTAATCCTCTCAACCAACGTCCTTTTCGGCATTCAGTCGATCAGCAGAAAGGACGGGTCGCTGACAGGAATGTATTACGATTATGCGATGGCTGCGCCTGTGATGGCAGGATTCGTGCCGGATGAAGAGGTGAGTGAGGCTTCCGATAAGGAGAGCGGGTCAGGTGACGATTCGGCAGCAGACGTGGATGCGGGAGCGCGGGCAGTATCCGATGCGGGAGCGCAGGCAGAATCGGACGCGGGAGCACAGGCAGTATCCGATGCGGGAGCTCAGGCAAAATCGGATGCGGGAGACCGGGAAGAATCGCGTGCGGGCGATGCCTGTGACATCCTGATTCTTGGAAACGGATCAGGAACGTACGCAAAGGAGTGCGCAAATTACTTCCCGGACGCGAAGATTCAGGGAGTGGAGATCGATCAGAAAATCACAGATCTTGCCGGCAGGTATTTTGACATGCCGGATTCCGTAAAGGTCGCTGCCTACGACGGGCGGGCGTATCTGGAGGCGGACCGGCACACCTATGATGTAATCATGGTGGACGCCTACCAGGATATTTCGGTGCCTTTTCAGATGTCCTCCGTGGAATTTTTCAACATGGTAAAGGAACATCTGAAACCGAACGGAGTCATGGTAGTGAACATGAATATGCGCGCATCGGGCGAAAAATCCATCAACAGCTATCTCTCTGACACAATCTCCGCTGTATTTCCTTCTGTGTATACGGTCGATGTGAAGGGATACACAAACCGCGAGCTTTTTGCACTCAATGAGGATCTGGATATGGATACCCTCAATGATCGTCTGGACAGGATTGGAGATCCGGATCTAAAGGCGCTGCTGAAAAAGGTTTGCGGAAATCTCAGACAATACCGGAGGGGAGACCTTCTGCTCACCGACGATAAGGCACCGGTGGAGCTCCTGAGCATGCGCGCAATCGATCAGATTATCAATGATGAGCTTGCGTACTATAAAAAACTCTTCAGAGAAAAGGGTATTCAGGGGGTACTGAATGAGCTCTGAGAATATAAGGATTGGTGAAAAAGTTGAACAAGAAAACGGTGTTTCTGGACATTGACGGAACGCTTACAAATTTTCGGGGAGAGCTTCCGGAATCGGCGGAATATGCCCTCCGGGAAGCGGCAAAACGTGGACATGATATGGTGATCTGCTCGGGAAGGACATACGCGCAGATTTACGCGTGGATCCGGGAGAGCGATTTGTTTCAGGGGATCGTCAGCGGTGCGGGAACCATGGTGCGCAGTCGGGGAGAGATTGTTTTTCGCAGATATGTGGAACATGAGAAAACAAGCATGCTTCTGGACTATCTGGATGAGATCGGAAGTCTTTATTTTCTCCAGGGAGATTCCGGAATTTATTGCCCGCGGGACAGAAGGGAAGAGGTCCTGCAGCTGTTCGGCGGAACGGAGGAGACCCTGGAAGAAAAATCAAAGCTGCTTGGCAGAATTACTTTTACCGATGCGCCGAAGGATAGCCCCGAGGTGAATAAATTTGTTTTCTACGGTGCGGGCCGGTCAATCCGGCAGATGCAGGAGGACCTCAGCAAATATTTCACTGTTGTGGAGACGAGCTTCAAGCTCGGAGATACGGTGGACGGCGAAATCACGATGAACGGATATGACAAGGCCTTCGGCATGCAGCGGTATCTTGACGCGAACGGGGGCCGGAGAGAAGATACCATCGCCTTTGGTGACGGACCGAACGATTTTGAGATGCTGGATTATGCGCAGGTGGGAGTGGCGATGGGAAACGCTCTGCCTGCGCTCAAAAAGACGGCGGATCTCGTCACAGATCCGGTAGATGAAGACGGACTGATGCATGCCTTTCAGAAACTGGGGCTGATCTTATGATGAAAGCGTAAAGGGCACCGGGACGGGTTATATGATGGAAATGTAAAAGGCACTGGGATTGATTGTATAAGAAGTTGAGAGCATCGGGTGGATCTGGTGATGCCTGTTATATGATTGATGCGAGGAGGTAATTATGATGGAGAGCAGCGGACAGGAAAAAAGAGAATTTGTTCAGGAAAACAGCAAAGCGGATAGTATAAGAGATACTCTTCAGAAGGAAGTGCTGAAGATGGCAGAGGATGCCGGATTTTCGCACATGGCGCTGGCGGACAGAGCAACCTGGCATACCATGAAGGAAGTGCGTGACATGTGCGCGGCGGATAAATGCAATGCATATGGACATAGCTGGACCTGCCCGCCTGCCTGCGGGACGATTGAAGAGTGTCAGGCAAGGATGATGGAGTATGATTGGGGCGTTCTGGTTCAGACAACACAGATGCTGGAAGATTCCATGGATTATGAGGGTATGATGGAGGGAGAGAAGACCCAGAAGGAACATTTCTCGGATTTTCTTCAGAGGCTGAGAGAGAAGCATATTGACGTGCTGGCGCTGTCAAGCGGCGGATGCAGAATCTGCCGCAAATGTTCGTATCCGGATTCTCCGTGCCGCTTCCCGGAGAAGGCGCATTCATCCATGGAGGCCTATGGCCTTCTGGTGAGCCAGGTCTGCAAGGACAACAACCTTGGGTATTACTACGGGAAGGATACGGTAACATACACGGGGCTGATGCTGGTGAAGGAGCATTCGGGTTCTGCGAAGTAACCGGGCTCTCCCGGGCAAACAGTACGGCAGCAAGGTGGCTAATCCCATAATCCCGTGCAGAGGCGGTGTCTTTACGACGAAGAATATTTACGAGTAAGCCGTCAAAGAGGACTTTCTGTAAACGATCTCCGGCAAAGGATGCTCATCATGCCCGCAGCGGCACATGTCCGGGGATTGCCGGAATCCCCGGGCATGCAGGATCAGGAATCGCTTTGGGAGTCGGAGATGTGTCCGGAACTGATCCGTATACCATTGACTTCAACGTTGTCGGTAACCGGAATCAGAATATATTCGATGCCGTCGATCATCCGGGTCTCGATCAAATCTGCCCTGGAGGAATCAATGGAGATCTTCACATCATCGGATTTCACCTCGAACTTGCCGGGAGTGGCGATGTTGGAGGCGAGGATGTGCTTATCCCCGGACGGATCGTCATTGTAGGTTTCTTCGAAATGTTCGATCTGCTCCTGCTCGGCTCCGCAGCTTTCAAGGAAGTGACGAATTTCGTTCTTGTCGAGAGGCGTCGGCTCCGGATCGTCTTTTTTTCCCTCCAGAAGCGCATTCAGATTCCGGTGTACCGTCTTTGCCACCTCAAAATCACAGTGATCGCTGAAGGTGTCCTCAATGATCTGATCAAAGGTTTCTTTCTGGTCACCGGCCGTCATCGGAAGACTGCACCCGAGGATATCGTCCGGAATCTCGGGATGTAGAAGCTCTGCGTTTTTTGAATAGTAGAGGATGGAGTGGATGTCGGTGTTGCGGTCATTAAAGGCAGGGAAGAGGAAGCCTGTCTCGGGCATCTGAACCATCCAGTCCTGTGTCTTGTCGATGAAGGAATTCGTGGGAGCATCGAACACCAGGCCGGGCTTTGACAGAGACACCGGGCAGATGCTGCACATGATAAAGGAATATACGTAGTCCGAGGCATCGAACATCTCTTCGTGATCTGTTCCGTGACCTGGAACATCGTAATTTCCGTGGATCAGAAGGATGAGATAGTTCTCTGCGTAGAGATAGGAGCTGATGATCTTGTCGTAAAAGGCGGAGATCAGCTCGTCGTCCTCCAGCCGGCTGTCTCTTAGAGCCATCAGGTCCTTCTGATGGCCGCCCTCCGCCTCTTCACTGAGCGGAAACTCGAGGTTCAGCAGATTTTTTCCGACCTGTCCGGAGAGCGTCTTCTTGAAGATATCTGTATATTTGTGGATCTCTTCCTCGGGAAGAGAGAGAAACGCCTCCTTCATCTCCGAGATCTTATTCTTGTGACCGTCCACATAGCAGCCGCAGATCCGGTCAACCCGGCAGTCGTCGGGCTTAAATAGTTTCCTGATTTCAAGTACTTCTTTTTTATTCATATAAAACCTCCTGTTAACTGTAACAAGTATAACTGATTCGATTTGCGAAAAAAAGTCGAAAAATGAGTCGAAAAAAGTCTTCCTTCAATTTGAAAAAAGTGCTTGCTTTTTCTCACGGTCTCTGCTATCATAGTCCTCGGTCGATTGGTCAAGCGGCTAAGACGTCGCCCTCTCACGGCGAAAACAAGGGTTCGATTCCCTTATCGACTGCTGGCAGAACATCTCGGTGTTCTGCTTTTTTTTTACGCGAACAGTGAGCCGCAGCCGAATGCGAAGTATTCGTGTGCGGCGAGCGTTGCGATAGCGAGATAAAACTCGCGCAGCGTGTTTTATCTCGTTCGTATTGGGGAACTGCAGCATTGGGAAGTTGTATTCGAACAGAAAGTTTCGCACGCGCGGAAGGAGAGGAATGCTTTTTTTCAGCCGGGCGGAAGAAGAGGCGGGCCGTTTGCCCGGATGGAATCGGAAATAATCCGGAGAAACTCTTATGCGTTCGTAAAAATTAAAGTGAACTTCTCTGTTACTAATAAAGATTATCGAAATGGAAAAATAACTTGCATTTAACGGTTGCGTCTGGTATTATAATAAACGGTCGATTGGTCAAGCGGTTAAGACGTCGCCCTCTCACGGCGAAAACAAGGGTTCGATTCCCTTATCGACTGCGGCAGAACACCTTGGTGTTCTGCTTTTTCTTTATACAAATATTGAAACATCGGGTCGCATGTTTGTAAATCAGTTGACTGCAGATGTTCAGATAGCTGAATAGGTATTTCTGGATCATGCTGGCTCCTGCTCACCGAGAATCTAACGTATTCTGAGCAGGAGCTGTTTTTGCTGGAGATAAACGAGATCATGATTATCACGAACATACAGGTATTCCTTCCGGACAAGAGCTTCCGTAAAGGATGCATCGTCACGAAGGATGATAAAATAGAGCGGATATATACACAGAAAGAAGAGGAAGGATCAGGGGAAATGGATGATCCGAACCTCATGGAAGATGCGTTCTCCATTTGGAGGGGAAAGCCGGGCTTCCGGGAGAAACAGGATATTATTGACGGCCGGGGAGCTTATGCGATCCCCGGCCTGATTGATCTTCATTTTCATGGATGCAGAGGAGATGATTTCTGTGACGGTTCGATGGAAGCGATCAAAAGAATTGCGGAATATGAGGCGTCTGTCGGTGTGACGGCCATTGCTCCGGCTACGATGACACTTCCGGTTTCGAAGCTCGTCAGCATCCTGCGCACCTCCGCAGAATATCGAAGAGAAGTCTGTGACGAGGGCATAGCAAGACTTGTGGGCATAAATATGGAAGGACCTTTTATCAGCTCTGCAAAACGGGGTGCGCAGGACGCGAAATATATCATTCCATGTGACGCATCTGTCTGCGATCGATTTCTGGAGGCTTCCGGGGGACTGGTGAAATTTATCGGGATAGCGCCGGAAGCGTCAGAAGATGCCATTTCTTTCATCCGCCGGGTGAAGGACCGGGTTCATGTGGCGCTGGCGCATACAGACGCGGATTACGAGACAGCACTTGCGGCGTTCCGGGCGGGAGCGGATCATCTGGTGCATATGTATAATGCGATGCCGCCGTTCGGACACCGCGCTCCCGGCGTGATCGGGGCGGCCCTTGACAGCCCGAAGGTGATGTGTGAAATCATCTGTGACGGCATCCACGTCCATCCGTCCGCGATCCGGGCGGCCTTTCGGATGATGGGTGAGGAACGGATGGTTTTAATCAGCGACAGCATGAGAGGAACCGGCATGCCGGACGGGAGGTATACGCTTGGCGGGCAGGAGGTTGATGTCAGAGGAAGAAGAGCAACGCTTGTAAGGGACGGATCCCTGGCAGGTTCTGTGACAAATCTTATGAATTGCCTGCGTACGGCCGTGCGGGAAGCAGGAATACCGCTGGAAACGGCGGTTACCTGCGCGACGAGAAATCCGGCAGAGGCTCTTGGAATTCTTGATCATTACGGTACTCTCGAGGAGGGAAAAATGGCGGATGTGGTTCTCCTGGACAGAAATCTGGGGCTGCAGGGAGTCATTGTGCGCGGAAGGATGCGTGTCGGTGAAAAATGAAGGCGGCATTTATCCGGTGGGAAGACGGTTTATAGCCGGTGGACAATGAAGGCGGCTGATAACCGGTGGAAGATGAGCCGGTGGAAGATGAAAGCGGCTTTGAGCCAGTAGAAGTTAAGAGAGGCCGGGTTGACAAAAATCCGGTTCCATGGCAAATTGTAAAGCGTTAGTGTTCAGAATTGGACATATGCGAATGGCAGAGGTGGTATGAGGAAGACGGCATGAGAATACAGGATTTTGAAGGCGCGATTTTTGATCTGGACGGTACTCTGCTGGATTCGATGGGCGTGTGGCATCAGATTGATGTTGATTTTCTGGCGAAGAGGGGTATCGAGGTACCCGATGATTATCAGAAGGCTATCACGCCTCTCGGTGCCCTTGAAGCAGCGAGGTACACAATACGGAGATTCCATCTGGAGAATGACACACCTGAGGGGCTTGTCCGCGAATGGCTGGATATGGCGCAGGAGGCGTACAGCAGCCATCTTCCCCTGAAGCCTTACGCGTTAAACTTCGTGAAATATCTGAAAGAATCCGGATTGCATATCGCTGTGGCTACTTCTTCGGATGATGCGCTGGTCCGGCCATGCCTGGAGAGAACCGGACTGATGAGGCTCCTCGATGATTACTGTACGGGCAACGATGTAAAAAGAGGCAAGGGATTTCCGGATATATATCTGAAAGCAGCGGCCGCGATTGGAACCGATCCCGGGAAGACCATGGTATTTGAGGATATTGCGGAAGGCCTTAAGGGTGCGAATGCCGGCGGCTTCTACACGATCGGCGTATACGAGAAGGCGAATTACCGGATGCACCCGGAGATGATGGAGATCGCGGACGAGTTTATTTTCTCGTTCCGTGAACTGCTGCCGGATGACTGGATGGCAGACTGATTTCCGCAAAGCGCGCGGATGTATTTTGAAGATGGTCGGGTGGCGGACTGATTTCCGCAAAGCGTGCGGATGTATTTTGAAGATGACCGGATGGCGGACTGATTTCCGCAAAGCAAACGGATTTATTTTGAAATGGAGTATGACATGGCAAAAAAAGACAGTTACAATGCATCGAGTATTCATGTTCTCGAAGGACTGGATGCGGTCCGCATGCGTCCCGGAATGTATATCGGAAGTACGGGGCGTAAGGGCCTGAATCATCTGATCTATGAGATCGTGGATAACTCCGTGGATGAGCATCTGGCAGGCTTCTGCTCGAAAATCAGTGTGGTGCTTGAAGCGGACGGTTCGTGCACCGTAACTGATAACGGGCGCGGAATTCCGGTCGGGATGCATGAAAAAGGAATGCCGGCGGAACGGCTGGTGCTTACCACTCTGCATGCCGGCGGAAAGTTTGACAACGAGGTGTACAAGACCTCCGGCGGACTTCACGGCGTTGGCTCCTCTGTTGTAAACGCGCTTTCCGTATATATGGATGTGCAGATCAGCAGAGACGGCTATATCTGGCACGACCGGTTCGAAAAGGGAAAGCCCGTGCTGGAGCTGGACAGCAGCGGCCTATTGCCTAAGCTTGGAAAAACGAAAGAGACGGGGACACGGATTAATTTTCTTCCGGACGGCGAGATTTTTGAGAAAACCAGATTTTCGGCGGAGGATTTGAAGAGCCGGCTGCATGAGACAACCTATCTGAACCCGGCTCTTGTCATCGAATTTGAAGATAAGAGGGATGGGAAGGATGAGAAGATCACCTTCTCCGAGCCGGAGGGAATCGTCGGATTCGTAAAGGAAATGAATAAGAACGAGGAGACGCTTCACGACCCGGTGTATTTCAAGGGAGAGGCGGACGGAATCCAGGTGGAGGTTGCTTTTCAGTACATCCGTGCCTTTCAGGAGAATGTTCTCGGATTCTGCAACAACATCTTCAACTCCGAGGGCGGTACTCATATCACGGGATTCAAGACGCAGTTCACGCTGACGATGAACAGCTATGCGAGAGAGCTGGGTGTTCTGAAGGACAAGGACGCAAACTTCACCGGAGCAGACATCCGCAACGGGATGACTGCTGTGGTTTCTATCAAGCATCCGGATCCGAGGTTCGAGGGACAGACAAAGACGAAGCTCGATAATCCGGATGCCGCGAAGGCGGTCAGTAAGGTTACCGGCGATGAGGTGGTGCGATATTTTGACCGCAATCTGCCGGTCCTGAAGACTATTCTGGAGTGCGCCGAGCGTTCGGCAAAGATCCGGCGTACCGAGGAAAAGGCCAAGACCAATATGCTGACGAAGCAGAAGTATTCCTTCGATGCCAACGGGAAGCTGGCGAACTGCGAGAGCAGGGATGCATCAAAGTGTGAGATTTTTATCGTCGAGGGAGATTCGGCCGGAGGGTCCGCGAAGATGGCCAGAAACCGGAATTTTCAGGCAATTTTCCCGATCCGCGGAAAGATCCTGAATGTGGAAAAAGCAACCATGGACAAGGTTCTGGCAAATGCGGAGATCAAGGGAATGATCAATGCCTTCGGGTGTGGATTTTCCGAAGGGTACGGCAACGACTTCGACATTACAAAGCTCCGTTACGACAAAATTATCATTATGGCCGATGCGGATGTTGACGGAGCTCATATATCGACATTGCTGCTCACGCTGTTCTACCGTTTTATGCCGGAGCTGATCTATCAGGGACATGTCTATATCGCCATGCCGCCGCTTTACAAGACCATTCCCTCGAAGGGTGAGGGGGAGTACCTGTACGATGACAAGGCGCTGGAAAAATACAGGAAAAATCATGCGGGAGAGAAGTTCACGCTGCAGCGGTACAAGGGTCTCGGAGAGATGGATCCCCAGCAGCTTTGGGATACCACACTGAATCCGGAAACAAGACGGATGCGGCGGGTGGAGATCGAGGACGCGCGCATGGCTTCTGAGACAACGGAGATACTTATGGGCACAAATGTTCAGCCGAGAAAGAAGTTCATCTATGATCATGCGACGGACGCAGAGCTGGATGTCTAAGAGGGAGAGAAGCATTAAATGGAAGAAATTATCAGAACCGAATATTCGGAGTTGATGCAGAAATCCTACATCGACTACGCGATGAGCGTCATCATCGCCAGAGCCTTGCCTGATGTCCGCGACGGCCTGAAGCCGGTGCAGAGGCGGGTGCTGTACGACATGATGGAGCTCGGGACCTACTATGACAGGGCTTACCGGAAATCCGCACGTATTGTCGGCGATACCATGGGTAAGTATCATCCGCACGGCGACAGTTCCATCTATGATGCACTCGTCGTGATGGCACAGGATTTCAAAAAGGGGCAGGTGCTGGTGGACGGCCACGGAAACTTCGGCTCCATTGAGGGAGACGGAGCAGCTGCCATGCGTTACACGGAGGCGCGTCTTGCGAAGATTGCGCAGGAGGTCTATCTGAAGGATCTCGACAAGGATGTGGTAAGCTTTGTTCCGAACTTCGATGAGACCGAAAAAGAGCCGGAGGTGCTCCCGGTCCGCATTCCGAACATTCTGGTCAACGGCTCTGACGGAATTGCCGTCGGCATGGCGACCAGCATACCTCCACATAATCTGGGAGAAGTGATCGATGCGGCCCGTGCCTATATCCGGAACAATAAGCTCACGAGCACACAGCTGATGAAATACATCAAGGGACCGGATTTTCCGACCGGCGGAATTGTCGTGAACCAGAAGGATCTGGCGTCCATATATGAGACGGGGTCCGGCAAGATCAGAATTCGCGGGAAGGTCGAGGTGGAGAAGGGCAAGAACGGGAAACAGCTCCTCGTCATCACGGAAATTCCCTACACCATGATCGGAGCGAACATCGGGAAATTCCTGATGGATGTGGCGGATCTGGTAGAGAGCCGGCAGGCACCGGAAATTACCGACATTTCAAATCAGTCCTCCAAGGACGGCATCCGGATCGTACTGGAACTTAGAAAAGGCGCGGACGTAGAACGGCTCAAGAACCTTCTCTACAAGAAAACCAGGCTGGAGGATACGTTCGGCGTCAATATGCTCGCAGTCGCAGGCGGGAAGCCGGAGACGCTGGGATTGAAGCAGATCCTCGATCACTTCGTGGATTTCCAGTTTGATCTGTCGACTCGGAAGTACCGGAAGCTCCTGGCGAAGGAGATGGAGAAGAAGGAGATCCAGGAGGGACTGATCAAGGCGGTTGACGTCATCGATCTGATCATTGAGATCCTGCGCGGCAGTAAAAACCAGAAGATGGCGAAGGATTGTCTGACCATGGGTGTGACGGAAGGGATTACCTTCCGTCATAAGAACAGTGAGAAGCAGGCCAGTCAGCTCTGCTTCACCCAGCGGCAGGCGCAGGCTATTCTCGATATGCGCCTGGCAAAGCTGATCGGTCTGGAGCTTGAGGCATTGTATAAGGAAAATGAGGAGACACTGGAGAAAATCGCCCGTTATGACAAGATCCTGAACGATTACGATACGATGGCGGAGGTGATCCTCGATGATCTGGCCGCAATCAAAAAGGAATATGGCCGTCCGAGAAGAACCTTCATCACGAATGCGGAGACGGTGGTCGCGGAGGAACCGGAAGAGGAGGAGACCGAGCTGGTGTTCCTTATGGACCGTTTCGGCTACGCAAGGACGATTGACGTGTCAGTCTACGAGCGGAACAAGGAGTCGGCGGACGCGGAGAGCCGGTATCTGTTTCACTGCATGAATACGGATAAGATCTGCATCTTCACCGACCTGGGTGTGATGCACACGATAAAGGTGAAGGATCTTCCTTTTACGAAATTCCGCGACAAGGGAACGCCCATCGATAATCTCTGCAACTATTCGACGGAAAACGAGCAGGTTATTTTCGCGGCACCCATGACTGAGGTCATCGGCAGGAAGCTGATTTTCGTGACTGCCGGAGGCATGGCGAAGGTGACCGACGGAAATGAATTCAACGTCACCAGGCGTTCAATCGCCGCGACAAAGCTGGCGGACGACAAGGACCGGGCGGCGTTTGTCGCCTATGCGGATGCCGGGGACTATCTCGTCCTGCAGAGCAGGGACGGCTATTTCCTCAGGATTTCCATGGCAGAGATTCCGGAGAAGAAAAAGGGAGCGCTCGGGGTGCGCGCCATGAAGCTTACGGCAGGAGACGAGGTGGAGGAAGGCTATCTCGTGACCGGACATAAAGAGCTGGATATCGAATACCGGGGAAAGAAAATCTCTCTGAATAAAATCCGTCTGATGAAGCGGGACAGCAGGGGAACCAGAGTCAAGGTGTAAAAACGGAATAATCCGCAGAGGATACGTTTTGCAGGATTTCGCCAGACGGGATGGGTGCTGTTATCTGTCTGTGCCTGACCCGGTAAGGAGGAAGTTCTCTCAGACTCACATGGGACTGCAAAATTTAGCGAATGAAATGCAAAATGTGTCTTTACAATCGATTCCTTAATCACTAAAATGTAGCGTGCTACACAATAAATGTAGCACGCTACATTTGTGCGCAGATATGCTGGCCTATCAATCATAGGATGGAAAGCATAACAAATATAAATCAGAAATTACGGTATACAAAGATGGAAAAAAGAGAAGCAACAGTAACGGAAGAGAGACTGCCGAAAAGGAGAAGGGAGGAAGCTTGTGATTCAGGACGTCCGGCGGGTGAGGAGGAGCGGCAGGAATCTGTGATACCGCTTCTGTTAATGAAAATCAACCAGCAGCTGAGAGCAAGCGCGGATCGAAATCTTGAGGAATGGGGTCTGACGCTTTCGCAGGCGCGTGTTCTCCATGTGATTGGCGAACATGGGGGCAGCGTCGCGCAAAGAGAACTGGAGCGGATCCTTGAGGTTTCCCATCCTACAGTGGTGGGATTGGTCTCGAGAATGCAGAAGAATGGATTTGTGAATATATCGATTGATACAAAGGACCATAGGAATAAAATCGTATCTTTTGCAGAAAAAGCATACAGGCATAAGGTAAGTCTGCGATGGCAGCATCTGGATGTGGATGATCATTTGCTTCGGGGTATGACGGAGGAAGAAATTCGGCAGGCCGAAATACTGCTTCGAAGGATGTACCGCAATGTCCAGGACTGGGAAGAGGGCCGTGCATAAGAGAAGGTACAGCAATAAGTAAAAATTACAGAGATCTCATTATCTGTATAAAGAGGGAAGGGAATCTCTGTTCGCAATAGATATTCATACAGAAAGAGAGGATTTACAGGTGCTAAAAACATTAATGAAAAGTCTGAGAGAGTATAAGACTCCCTCCCTGCTTTCACCGCTGTTTGTTACCTTCGAGGTTATTCTGGAATGTATCATCCCGCTGGTGATGGCTTCTTTGATTGACCACATGAAGGGCGCTTCCCTGACGCCTGTGTTTCAGGACGGTATTGTCCTGATTATTCTGGCAATGGCTTCCCTGTACTGCGGACGCAGAGCAGCCATCGAGGCGGCAAAAGGATCTGCCGGTTTTGCGAAAAATCTTCGGCAGGACATCTATTTTAACATTCAGTCGTTTTCCTTTGCGGATGTAGACAGGTTTTCCACAGCTTCGCTTGTAACCCGTATGACGACAGATGTTACAAACGTGCAGACGGCCTTTCAGATGGTAATTCGCGGCGCGGTGCGGACGCCTCTGATGATCATCTTTTCGATTGTGATGTCTCTTACGATCAATGTCCGGATGGCCCTGATTTTTATAGCGGTCATACCTTTCCTCGCTTTAGTTCTGTTTGGCATTGTTTTGTATATTCATCCGGTTTTTGTAAGAATCTTCAAGAAATATGATGCCATGAACAATTCCGTGCAGGAAAATGTGGGCGGAATCCGAGTGGTAAAATCGTTTGTCCGGGAGGATTACGAAAAAGAGAAGTTCCATAAGAGATCCGAGGATGTCTGCAGGGATTTCACTTTCGCTGAAAAGGTTCTTGCGTGGAACAATCCGACGATGGTCTTCAGCATCAGTCTCACAATGGTGCTGGTCAGCTTTATCGGAGCCCGGATAATCATTACCACAAAGGGATCGTCCCTGAGTACGGGCCAGTTATCTTCGCTGATCACATATGGAATCCAGATCCTGATTTCCATGATGATGCTTTCCATGGTTTTTGTCCTGATTATTATCTCGCAGGAGTCTGCCAACCGAATCGTTGAGGTCCTGAAATACCAGAGCACCTTGACCTCACCGGAGAACGGAAAGACTGAAATTGCGGACGGATCGGTTGTGTTTGAAAATGTATCCTTCAAATATTCCGAGAGGAGCAAGAGATTTGCGCTGTCTGACGTAAATCTGCAGATCCCCTCTGGTTCCTCTCTGGGAATCATCGGAGGCACGGGTTCTTCAAAGACCACATTAATTCAGCTGATTTCCAGACTGTATGATGTGACAGAAGGAGCGGTGAAGGTCGGCGGAACGGATGTGCGTCAGTACGATCTGGACGCGCTGCGCAATCAGGTAGCGGTTGTGCTTCAGAAGAATGTCCTCTTCTCAGGTACCATCAAGGACAATATGCGCTGGGGCGATAAAAACGCGACGGATGAGGAAATTGTCCATGCCTGCAGGCTTGCGCAGGCCGATGAGTTTATTCAGCAGTTCCCGCAGAAGTATGATACCTATATTGAACAGGGCGGTACAAATGTATCGGGCGGACAGAAGCAGAGACTCTGCATTGCGCGGGCGCTTCTGAAGAAACCGAAGATTCTGATTCTGGATGATTCCACATCCGCGGTAGATACAAAGACCGATGCACTGATCCGGAAGGCTTTCCGGGAGGAAATCCCGGATACGACAAGAATCATCATCGCGCAGCGTATTTCTTCCGTTCATGATTGTGACAACATTATTGTGCTGGACGGCGGAAGGATCGTGGAGCAGGGCAGTCACGATCAGCTGATCGCAGCCAATGGAATATATAAAGAAATTTTTGATTCGCAGACCATGAGAAAGGAGGAAAACTGATATGCCGAGAGGAAAAGCAAAGATTACACCGGTCAAAAAGGGAACAGCCGGACGTCTGTTTCGATATATTTTTTCCCATTACAAGGCCAGAATGATTCTGGTTATAATCTGTATCGTGATCGCGGGCGTTTCTTCTACCGGAGCTACGTTCTTTCTGCAGCGACTGATTGATGATGTCATCACCCCGGGCATGAAGACCGGACTTACTGCGGTATGGCCAAAGCTTGTCCGTACGGTTATAGGGATGGCGGTCATCTACGGTGCCGGAGTTGTCGCATCCTTTCTCTATACGAGAAGCATGGCAACAGTGACGCAGGGAACGCTTATGAACTTCCGGAATGATATGTTTGATAAGATGCAGTCTCTGCCAATCAAATATTTTGACACGCATGCGCATGGAGATATCATGAGTACCTACACGAATGATACCGATGCCATCCGCCAGCTGATCGGACAGAGCCTTCCGATGGTTACACAATCGGTTCTTACCATTATTGCGATTGCCTTTATGATGCTGTACTATAGCTTCTGGCTGTCGCTTCTGGTAGCTCTTTCCATTGTTCTGATGCTTCGAGTGGCCCGGAAATATGCCGCCGCTTCTTCGAAATACATGATGCGGCAGCAGATTTCACTTGCAAAGGAAGAGGGATTTGTTGAGGAAATGATGGAAGGAACCAAGGTAATTAAGGTCTTCTGTCATGAAGGGGAGAGCAAAAAGGATTTCCTGAAAATTAACGAGCAGCTCTTTGAGGACAGCAATGAGGCAAATAAGGCGGGAAACGTGCTGATGCCGATTTTGTCCAATATGGGCAACCTTATGTATGTGCTGATCGCCTTTGTCGGCGCGATCATGGTATTTGAGGGAGCCACAAACGTCGGATTTTCCGGTTTTGGACTGATGACGGCAGGTATCATCATTTCCTATCTCGGCATGGCCCGTCAGCTGTCACAGACAATCGGTCAGATTTCCATGCAGGTGCCGATGATCGCCATGGGTATCGCCGGCGCCGGCCGTGTGTTTGAACTGATTGATCAGGAACCCGAAAAGGATGACGGATATGTGACGCTTGTCAGATGCAAAAAAGGAGAGGACGGCTCCCTTGTTGAGACAAAGGAGAAGACCGATCTCTGGGCCTGGAAGCATTTCCACAAGGCGGATGGTACGACGACCTATACCATGCTGAAGGGTGATATTGAGTTGGAGCATGTGGATTTTGGATATACGCCGGAGAAGCAGGTGCTGTATGATGTATCGCTCTATGCGAAGCCGGGACAGAAAATTGCGTTTGTAGGAGCAACCGGTGCCGGTAAGACAACCATTACGAACCTGATCAACCGTTTCTATGATATTCCGGATGGCAAGATCCGGTATGACGGCATCAACATCAACAAAATCCGTAAACCGGATCTCCGACACTCTCTCGGAATCGTCCTGCAGGACGTAAATTTGTTCACCGGCACGGTTATGGAAAATATTCGATACGGAAGGCTGGACGCCACGGATGAAGAATGCATCGCGGCGGCAAAGCTGGCGAACGCGGATGATTTCATCACAAGACTTCCGGATGGATATGATACAATGCTCACTGCAAACGGGGCGCAGCTTTCACAGGGACAGAGACAGCTGATTTCTATTGCGAGAGCCGCCGTAGCCGACCCGCCGGCCATGATTCTGGACGAGGCGACCTCCTCCATTGATACCAGAACAGAAGCGCTTGTTCAGAAGGGAATGGATAATCTGATGAAGGGCAGGACGGTGTTTGTCATTGCACACAGACTTTCCACCGTACGGAACAGTGACGCGATTATGGTTCTGGATCACGGCCACATCATCGAGCGCGGAACGCACGAGCAGCTGCTCGAGCAGAGGGGAACGTACTACCAGCTCTATACCGGAGCGTTTGAACTGGAATAAGAGAGAATATACCGGTTGTCGTCGCTAATGTTCTTGCCCACTGGTGAGCAAGCTCCCTGTGGGCCAAGAACATTGCGACTGGACTTATACAGTAAACCCCCATGCCCCGCAGGCGGAGCACCACAATAGATATAGCCTGTATTCTGAAAACCCATTATACTACCTCCTTATTTCGTGTATACTTATTATAACGGCATA